>NZ_JBSFMM010000116.1:0-36276 GCF_053599555.1 Streptomyces sp. NPDC000941 | reverse complement strand
GCCCGCCGGACCGGCGGCGTCGGGCACCAGCAGCACGGCGGCGTCCGCGCCGTGCCGGGCGAACCAGGCGCGGGTCGTGGCCGCGACGGACTTCAGCCGCACGAACCAGTCAGCCATCAGCCGCGCGACCTCCAGCTGCCGATAGGGCAGGAGCAGCCCGCCGGCCACAGCGGGCTGCCGCGCCGCGGCGTGCAGCAGCGGCGGCAGCGCGTCCTCCTGCCATCGGGCGGCCACCGGCTTCAGTTCCTTGACGAGCTCCCACATGTGCTCGGGAGTCCACTGCGCCAGCAGCGGGCGGTACGTGTCCGGGCCGTCGGCGAACAGGGCGGCCAGATGGTAGTTGTCGAGGTCCGTGAACTGCTCCCGCAGGGTTCGGACGTCGGGATACGGCTCGTGTCGCCGGCGTCGTACCCGCCGCCTGGGCTCCTCGACGGCGGCAGCCCATGCCTCGCGCTCACCGGGCTGCCACAGCATGCGGGTCTCCTCCCCGGCGACGAGCCCCTTGACGGTTCCCGGCACCGGCGCCGTCCGCCTGCCTGTCCACGGCGGGCTCACCAGCAGCCCGGGCAGCGCATCGGCGGGGGCGTCGGCCGCGGCCGGGTGCAGCAGCTCCCGCACCATCTCGGCGGCCTTGGGCGGGAACTGTGCGAGCCGCGACTCCAGCAGCTCACCGTGCGTGGCGACATGCGCGGTCAGCAACTGGCCCAGCAGGAAGGAGTTACGGCCCGGGGCGGGCGCCGCCCGGCCGGCCAGCAGGCGGGCCGCGCGCACCGGATACCGGCGCACCGCCTCCAACAGCGCCGGACGCACCTGTTTGTCGTCCGCGTGAGCCATCAGCAGCTCGAACGCCTCGTCCGTCGGCAGCTCCGCCAGGATGCCCGCCTGTTCTTCCGCCGATGCCCCGTAGGAGGGCGTACGGTACCGCCAGATCTCCGCGATCAGCGCGGCGACGGCCGGGCCGACGCCCTCGGCGACGGTGGCCGCGGTGGAGAGCCTGCCGTCGTACGCGGACACGCCGCCCGCCCGCAGCAGGGCCCGCAGCTGCTCCTCGTCGTTCAGCGACTCGAACAGCATGGCGCGTACGACACGGTCCTCCCGGCCGCTCTCCCCCGGGTCGGCGCAGCACTCCGCGACCCAGCCGGTCTCGCCCGGGACCAGATACGACACCACAATGCGGCGCCGCGCACCGCCGCGGCGCGCGGCCAGAGCCGCCACCACCTCGCGGTACTCGCCCTCACCAGCCGTCGACAGCAGCGTCCGCACCCGGTCGGCGGCGCCCCGGCGCAACCACAGCCGCTGCGGCGAGCCGCCCTCGGGCAGGACGGCCAGCCTGGTGGTCCGGCCCTGGTCGGCCTCGTGGTCGAGCCCGAACAGCTCCACCGTGGCACGGGCCGCGAAGACCCGCCCGTGCCGCAGCCACCAGGCGTCGGCGACGTGGTCGTACAGCAACTTCCCGCGGTCGGTGACCACCGCCAGGACCGCGGCGCCGACCGGATCCGCCGCCCCCTCCAGATAGCGGCGTGCGGCGGCCGCCAGCTCGGAGGCGATGCCCGGGACGGCGGCCCCGCCGAGGACCGTGCCGGTCCACTCCTCCTTCGCCGCCGCGAGCCGCCTGTCCCAGGAGTCGAGAGCCGACTCGTGGGGGGCGTGCGAGTACCGGGGGATGCCGCCCCAGCGCGGGCGGAAGTGCACCCGCCAGGCGGCGGGCAGCGTGAAGGAGTCCTCGTCGGGGGCCGACGCAGCGTCTTCGGTATTTCCGGTGCCCCCGGCGTCCGGCGTGTGTCCGGCGCCTCCAAGCGCGTACCCCTCGCGTTCCTTCTCCCGCACGGCCGCCCCTTCCTCCGCTCCTGTGATGAACCCGCCCCCGACACGGGCGAGATGGGACTCACAGTAGATCCGGTCACTGACAACAGCGGCTGGCAGCCCTGTACTCGGCTGATCTGGCGGGCGTTCAGCGGCGTTGTCCTAGTCGTGATCGGGTCGCCGGGCTGGGCGTGGAGGAAGTCGGTGCGGAAGAGTTCAGGCAGTGTGCAGGTCGAAGGCCGCGCGGTTCTGGGCGATGAAGCCCTCGACGTCGAGGGGGTCGCTGCCGCCGATCGTCTTCACCAGGTCGTTGGTGCCGGCGAAGACACCGTTGCGGTAGTCGACGGCCACGGCGAGCAAGTGCTGGATCAGATGGTCCGGCGCGCCGCGCCCGCGCAGGATGGCGGCGAATTCGTCGAGTTCGATGGGAACGTAGGTGACTTCACGGTCCAGCGCCCGCGACATCTTCTCGGCGATCTCGTAGTGGTTCAGCTCCTCGGCTCCGTACAGCGGGTAGATCTGGCCGGCGTGCGGGGCGGGGTCTTCCAGGATGGCCGCGATCACCTTGGCCTGGTCGCTTTCCGCGATGGGGGCGTGGCGTCCGTCGGCGAACGGCAGGCGTAGTTCGCCGGTTCCGTCGGCCCAGGTGTCGATCAGCCACTGGGCGAAGAAGGTCGGGCGGATGTGGGTGACGGCGACCGGGGAGTGGTCCAGGACGCGCTCGGCGACCCAGTGCTGGCGGGCCGCGTTGCTGGCGGTGTGGCGGCGGGCGGAGACCTGCGACATGTTCACGATCGCCTGGACCCCGTTCTCCTCCGCCGCCTGGGCCACGTTCGCGGTGGCGTCCATCAGCCCGGGACGGATCGGATAGGCGAAGTACAGGGCGTCGATCCCCTCGGTCGCCCGTGCCAGGGAGTCGAGGTCCAGGACGTCGCCTTCGGCGAGGTCCGCCCCGAGGGCGGCGAGCCGCTCGGCGCGCCTGTCGAGGCCGCGGACGAACGCGCGGACGCGGTGCCCGCGCTGGAGCAGGAGTTCGGTGGTGTGACCGCCGGTCTTGCCGGTGGCCCCGATCACGAGGAGGTTGCGTTCCATGATGGCGATGCCCGTTTCTTGAGAGGGGGGTGGTTCTTGAGAGGGAAGGGGTTATCGGGAGGGAAGTGGCGGCAACTCCAGCGTCGGTCCTTCGAGCGGGTGTCGCACGAGATGGGTGAGAGGCGGTGCGATGCCCGTCCAGCGGGGCGGCTGTGGCCGCGGCCCTGTGTGGACATCCCGTCCGCCCCTCAAGGGAATGGGCTTGACAGCCCCTTTCTGGTCCACCTCCAGGAGACACCCATAGGAATGGGCTGTCAAGCCCTTTTTTGCGGTACGATTGCCACCATGACCACCACTAGCGAAGTGCCGGGTCAGAAACTGACCGCCAAGGGCCTGGCCACACGCGAACGCATCGTCGGGGCGGCGGCGGAGCTGATCTACGAACACGGCGCGCAGAACACCAACAACGAGCAGATCCGCGAGGCCGCCGGGGTCAGCGGCTCGCAGCTGACGCGCCACTTCCCCACCAAGGAGTCCCTGGTGCGCGCGGTGCTCGCCTGGCAGGCCGACCGCATCGTCGCCCGCCACCAGGCACCCGAGCTGGGCGAGCTGGATAGCTTCGCCGCCCTGCGCCGGTGGGCCGACTCGTACATCGCCTCGCAGGACATGCTGCGCGGCGGATGCACATTCGGCTCCCTGGCCGCCGAGGTCGTCAAGGCCGAGCCCGCCCACCGGGACGCGGTGGCCGACGGCTTCGACCGGTGGCAGGAGCTGTTCAAGCACGGCCTGAGCAACATGCGCGAGCGCGGCGAACTGCGGCCGGAGGCCGACCCGGCCGCACTCGCCCACCTGCTCGCCGCCGCATTCCAGGGCGGAGCACTACTGGACCAGGCGGCCGGCGAGTCCACACCCCTGCGTGACGCGCTGTACGGGGCCCTGGCCTATATCGAGTCGTTCGCCGCAGCGCGCTGACCGCACTGCGGAGTGCGGACCCTCAAGCTCCGCCTACGACGCGACCTCGGTGGGAACGTCGCGAACGACCTCGGTCAGCTCGCCGGAATCGATGTCGTAGAAAAGGCCGTAAATCTCGATGTGCTTCGGCGTGCCCGGGCTGTTGCGGATCAGGCTCACGTCGTAGCTGAGCGACTTCTCGAAGTCGGCGATGGAGATGCCGTCCCAGTCGTACAACGACGAGATGTCGGTGCGCTGCTCGTGTTTCCACGCGGCGGTGATTCCCTCCGCCGTGAAGGAGGTGGCACCGCAGAAGGAGTGGTGTACGACAACAACCCGCTCGATTCCGAAGAGGTGCTGGGAGACCGTGATCGAGCGAAGAGCGTCCGCCGCGCGCCCACCCCCGACAATCAGGGGGAACACCGTCGCCGTGGAGCCCATCTTCCTGCCGGTCTCGTCGAGGAGAAGTTCGCCGGGGTAGACCTCGTCGCCGAAGTAATCGGCCACCGCCTGCGCGGCCCCGGCCGCCCGGGGGTCGAAGCAGTACATGGCGATCGTCCTGACGGGAATCACACTGGCGATGATCTCCCGAGCCGCTGCTTCGTTGTAACCCGGCTGTCCTTGGAATGTGAACGCTGCAAAATCCGACACTGCTTGACTCCGGTTCTCGCGGTTGACTCCCCGGCTTTCTCGGCAAGCCAGGAACGTTTCGCACAGGGAATGGGTACGTGGCACGGAATGAATACGTGGCACCGCCTCCGCGGCCTTCCGGCGGAGGTCCACGAGGGCTTCTCGCCTACTCCCCCCACGGACCGTTGACCACGCCGCGCTCCATGGTGCTGACGCCGTCCGCTGCCCGCTCCCGCGCAAGGTGGTAGGCCATCGTGTAGGGAGGCGCGGCCGTCTCGGAGCGGGCACCGTGGGCAAGGACTTCGTCGGCCAGATGGCGGACCATCGCACGCCGCGGATACGCGGCATGGATCCGACTCTGCTCCTCGGCCACGAGGTCGGCATTCTTGCCGAAGTCGATCCAGATGCCTTCGTAGGTCAGGTAGGTCAGCAGCCCCATTCGTTCGGGGATCTGCGGAGTGGTGTGCAGAGCGATGGCCTCCCAGACCTTGTCGACATCCCCGGCCGGGGCGCCGAGACCGGTCAGCACGGCGGCGGCAAGATCGGCGCCCTCCATCTCGAACCGGAGCCGGCCCGGTGCGTCCGGGCCGGTTCCCAGGTCGTGCATCACGTTGGCCGCGAAAAGGAGTTCCTCGTCGTAGTCCGCGTCGTTGAGAACTCCCCGGTGGGCGGCGAACAGGCGGGCCCAGTAGAAGCCGCGGATGCAGTGGTTCAGCACGGACGGATGCACCGCGGCCCGTGCCGCGGCGAAGCTCGCCTCGACCAGTGGCCCGGAAGGCAGGGCGAGTACGTCGCCGTGCAGCCCGTTCAGGAGGGTGGGAGGGGGATTGGTCATGATTTGACGCTACGAGGGCAGACCTCGCGCAAAAAGTGGCACGGATGCCAACCAGCGCTACAGTCGTGCCACTATGGCCACAAGACATCACGTTGCGGTGCTCGTGCTGCCCGGTGTCTTCGCGCTCGAATTCGGCACCGCGACGCAGATCTTCTCAACGGACCCGCACTACGAGCTGACCGTGTGCGCCGAAAGCGGGCCCGGACCCGTGCCCGGGTCCGGCTTCGCGATCACCGTCGCGGCCGGCCTTGAAGCGCTGGACGACGCCGACACCGTGATCATCCCGGGTTACGACGACATCGACGCGACCCCGTCACCCAGATTCCTGACGGCGCTGCGGGCAGCTCACACCCGAGGCGCCCGGCTCGTCTCCATCTGCACCGGAGCCTTCGCCCTCGCCGCGGCCGGACTGCTCGACGGACGCCCCGCCACCACGCACTGGCGGCAGGCCGAGCAGCTGCGACGGCGCTACCCGCGCGTCAATGTCCTGCCCAACCAGCTCTACGTGGACGACGGCGACATCCTCACATCCGCCGGTGTGACGGCGGGAATCGATCTGTGCCTGCACCTGATCCGCACCGACCTGGGCGCCGCGGCAGCGAACACACACGCACGCGATCTCGTCGCGCCGCCACGGCGACAGGGAGGCCAGGCACAGTTCATCGAACAGCTCCGCCCCGAAGCCAGCGGAGACGAGCTCGCTCCCCTGCGGGCGTGGATGCTCGACAACCTCGCGGACCCCGTCACCGTCGACGACCTCGCGGAACAAGCCCATATGTCCCGGCGCACCTTCATCCGCCGCTTCCGCGAGGAGACCGGCACTACGCCGATGGCCTGGCTGACCGACGCACGCATCGACCGAGCACGCGAACTGCTGGAGGCGAGCGCCGTGCCCGTCGAACAAGTCGGCCGCCTCACCGGCCTCGGTGCGCCCGCTTCCCTGCGGGCCGCCTTCCACCGGCACCTCGGCACCTCGCCCCAGGAATACCGGACCCTGTTCCGCCACAAGGCGGAACAGACGCAGACCTGATCGCGCAACCGCCGCCGGCAGGTGAGTGCTCAGGAAGCGTCGGCGACGACCGGGCGGGGCGCCCGCTGAGACCGGGCCCGCGCCGTAAGCGGGAGTCCCTCGAATGCCTGATCGGCAACGCGCTCCAGCGCGACCGCGTCGAACCCCGCCTTGGCCATTACTTCCATGCCCCGGTTGATCGCCATGAGCAGTTGGCTGATTCCGGGGGCGACCACCTCGGGATCGAGGTCGCCATATCGCTGCGCGGCCCGAACGCACCCGGTCAGTGAACCCTCGATTCTCATGAGGGCCTGCCTGACGCGTGCACCGGCCTGCGGATCGTGGTCGACCCCCTCGACGACGAAGCCGGTCACCATGCAGCCGAGCCCGTCGGGGTCATCATGCACAAACCGCGCCGACCTCATGAGATATACGTGCAGCCGTTCCAGCGCGGTGTCGTCGGGGCCATCGAGCACGGCCGCCCAGGCGGCCTCATTGCGGTCGCAGTACGCCTCCAGCGTCCGCAGGTACAGCTTGCTCTTGTCGCCGAAGGCGGCGTAGAGGCTGCCGCGGCCCAGCCTGCCGGCCTTGGCGATGTCGTCAACGCTGGTACCGGCGTATCCGGTACGGCGGAACTGTCGCTCGACGGCCTGTACGACCTCGTCCTTGTCGAATCCTGGTGGGCGCCCCATGAGGGCCAGCCTACAGGCCCCGCACGAGCATTCTTGACAACCCGTTCCAGAAGTTCCTACGGTTCCTGACAGAACGGTCCAGAACTCTGGTGTCCGTCACTCACGGCATCCCGCGAACCCCGCAGAACGGATGAGACGCATGTCTTCGCAAGATCAGCTGGCCCCTCCACGAACACAGAAGGGAGGCGGAGGCTCCCCGAACGCCCGTCCGGCGCTCATCCTCACCGTGCTGGCCATGGCGAGTTTCCTTGGCCAACTCGACGTATGGATCACCAACGTCGGCCTGCCGGACATCGGGCAGGGCGTCGGCTCGACGTCCCTGTCGGATCTGAGCTGGGTGCTCAATGGCTACGCGATCGTCTATGCCGCCCTTCTCGTCCCCGCGGGGCGGCTTGCCGACCGCTTCGGGCGGAAGGCCGGCTTCCTTCTCGGCATGGCCGTCTTCGTGGCGGCGAGCCTGGGAGCGGGGCTGTCCGGCGACGTATGGGTGCTGATCGTCTTCCGTGCCGTTCAGGCGGTGGGCGCCGCCCTGCTGACCCCGGCCAGCCTGGGCCTGGTGTTGACGAGTGCTCCCCCGGACAAGGTGGAGCGGTATGTCAAGATCTGGTTCACCGCAGGTTCGCTGTCCGGGGTGTGCGGGCCGATTTTCGGCGGACTGCTGGTCCAGGTCTCCTGGCGGTGGCTGTTCCTGGTGAACATTCCGATCGGACTGCTCGCGATCGCGCTGGCCGCCCGACTCGTGACCAACGTCAAGCACGAACAAGACGCCCGCATCCCCGACCTGCTCGGCGGTGTCCTGCTGATCATCGTGGTCGGCGGACTGTCTCTCGGCGTGGTCAAGGCACCCGACTGGGGCTGGTCGGACACCCGCGTCGTGTCGTCTCTGGTCGTGGCCGTGGTCGGGGTGGTGGTGTTCCTGCTCCGCTCGTCACGTCACCAGGCACCCGTGGTGGACCTCTCACTCTTCCGTGACCGGATCTTCGCCTCGGCGAACCTCGCCGCCACCCTGCAACTGGCCTCGTTCGCCGGCTTCCTGCTGTCGACGATCCTCTGGCTGCAGAGCCACTGGCACTACTCCGCCATCAAGACCGGATGCGCCAGCCTTCCCGGCCCCGTGGCCTTCGCACTGGCTGCCACTCTCGGTGAAGCGCTCCAACGCCGATTCCGGGTTCCGGCCGGCTTCATCGCCGCGGTCGGCAGCGCCATCGCCGCTGTCGGCATCCTGCTCTTCGTCGTACTGCTGCACAACGACCCGAACTACGCGTCCGGAGTCCTCCCGAGCTGGCTGATCTTCGGGGCCGGCACCGGGCTGGCGCTTCCGACCGTCGTCTCCTCCGCGACGGTCGGCCTACACCCCGAGCAGGCGGCTACTGGCAGCGCCATCGTGACGATGGCAATGCAGATCGGTTCGGTCGTCGGCATCAGCATCCTGGTCGCCATGCTCGGCACCGCCTCCGGTGGAGCATCTCTCGAGACCTACCGGCACGCATGGCTTGTCGCGATGGGGCTCATAGCCGCCGCGGCTGTGGTGTCGCTGGGCGTATCGCCGAAAAAGGAGGTGGCGGTCCGATGACGGCGTCCGTTCCGGCTCAGGCTTCCCGCGCCGCGGGCCCCGGCGGCGGGCGGGGCCGCTGGCTTGGCCTTCTGGTGGTTTGTCTCGGCGTCATGATGGCCTTCGTCGACGTCACCTCCACCATCTCGGCCCTGGGCGAAATACAAAGTGATCTGCACGTCACTGCGAGCACGCTGGTATGGATCACCAGCGCGTACAGCCTTGCCGTCGTGAGCTTCGTGATGTCCGCCGGAACCTTCGGCGATCTCGTGGGGCGACGACGCGTGTTCAGCCTGGGTGCCGCCGTCTTCCTGGCCGGCAGCCTCGTCGCCGTTTTCGCCGACAGCGCCGGCATGCTCATCACCGCACAGGCGATCGCGGGCCTCGGCGGCTCAGCCGTGTTGCCGACGAGCCTGGCGATTGTCAGTGCCACCTTCACCGACCCGCACGAGCGCACCACCGCGATCGGCATCTGGGCCGCGTGCTCCGGCGTGGGCCTGGCCATCGGCCCGATCCTCGCCGGAGCCCTGCTCGAACATTTCTCCTGGCACACCGTCTACATCGCCAACATCGTCATCGCCGGCACGGCCCTCCTCCTGGCCCCGGTCTTCGTGGCCGAGTCCCGGCACCCCACGCGCAAGCCCGATCTTGCGGGCCTTGTCCTGGGCACAGTGATGACGGCCTCGGCCACGTACGCGATCATTCAGGGTGGCGCCACCGGATACGCCAAGGCGCCGATCATCACCATGTACGTGATCTTCGCCGTATCTCTGTTCACGTTCGTACGCGTAGAACTCCGTCACCCCGACCCCATGCTGGACCTGAGGCTCTTTCGGAACGCTTCCTTCTCGGCCGTCATGGGAGTGGCCGCTGTCAGCGTTTTCGGACTGGTCGGTGTCGCCCTGCTCAGCGTGCTCTACATGGAACGTGTGGGACAGACCAGTCCCCTCGACGTCGGCGTGCGCCTGCTGCCGCTGTTCGGAACGTTCCTCCTGGTCACAGTAGTGGCCGCCCGGGTGCTTGTGCACCGGGTCGGCTTGACACCCTTGATCACCGCGGGCCTGGTCCTCATCGGAGCGGGGTCTCTCGCGCTGCTCGCGACCGATGCCTCGGGAGGATACGGGGCGATGTGGCCCGGGCTGCTCGTGGCGGGCATCGGAGCGGGCCTGCTGACGGCGCCTTCGACAGCTGCGGCGGTCAACAGTGTCCCGCCGGAGCAGGAGGGCATGGCGGCAGCAGCGGTGAACATGGCTCGGCAGTTGGGAACGGTGCTCGGCCCCAGCGTCCTCGGAACTGTCGTCACCAGTCGCTTCCCCCGGAACCTGCATGACCGTCTCACCGAGGCAGGCGTCCCCTCACCGCAGGCGGACAAGATCGTGGAGGGGGCGTCACACGGCGGCGGCGCGACAGACCTCCCCGCATCGCTCGCTCGTGTGGTGGGAACGGCGGTACCGAGGGCGTTCACCGACGCCGTGCATTTGGGCAACGTCATAGGCGGAGTCGTACTGATCGTCATGGCCGTGCCTGCGGCGCTGTTCGTCCGCCACAAGGTGCACAGTCCCCTTCCCCGGACATCCGCCGAAGCGTAAGCGGTACGTCACAGCGATGGCCGCCGTGCGACGAACAGGCGCATGACGGCCATTGCTAGGGTGCGTCAATGGGCTGGAATATAGAGGTGGTTGCCGTCCGGCAGGACGAGCTGTACGAAGCGGTGCCGGACGTTTTCATCGAGACGAGCACCACGATGTCTTTCGAGGAAGCGACGTCAGGCAGGCGGGTACCGCATCTGTGCGCAGCGAAGGTCGGCGACTGGGTGGTCGTCATCGATGCGGGCTGCAGGCTGTCGGGGAACTACGACTACCTGGACGAGGCATCAACGTCGACAGACCTGCATCTTGTACGGATCGCCGACAAGCCGATCGCACTGCACTACCGCGACGGTCAGCAGGTGTTGGAAGCGACCGGCAGCGACGCGGTTCCGGAGCTGACGCCTGACGATGACGGAGAGTCGTGGGCGATGCATGCGCTATTCAAGAGAACCGGCGTAAATTTCGGGGAAGAAGACCCATTGGGCCTCTGGAACGCGAAATTCACGCTCTTCACTATCTGACCGGTCCGACCCGTTGGTCGGCCGGCGATCCTGGATTCGCAGTCAGCCGCTGGAACCGCGGACCACGAGCTCGGGTTTCAGGACGACATCACCGCTGCCGCCGTCGAGGAGCGCGAGGGATGCCTCGACCATGCGCTCGGCGGTCGAGCCCAGGGTGGTGAGTCCCGGCGCGGCGGTGTCGGAAATGTACGTGCCGTCGAAACTCGTGATCGCGTACTCGGCAGGCACACGTTTACCGGCGTGCTGAAGCGCCGTCAGCAGGCCGAGCGCGACCGTGTCGGCGGTGCAGATGATCGCATCTGTGCCACCGGGGTTCGCGAGCAGGAGCTTCGCCGCGTCGATGCCGCTCGCCACGGTGAAGTTCGGCATTTCCAGCACCCGGTCGTCCGGCCCGGCGAGCGCGCGGAACGCGGTTGTGCGCTCGATGCTCGACGAGGAGTCCTCCTGGGCGTCGACCATCAGGATGCTGCGGCGGCCCCGCGCCCGCAGATGATCCACGAGCAGGCGGACCCCCGCCGCGTTGTCGAGCCGTACCGACGGCGCTTCGACGCCTCGTGCGCGGCGGTCGACCTGCACGACACGGTTGGACCGCGCGAACTCCGTGATCGCCGCGCCACTCCGCTCGAACGCCGCGGGCACCACGAGTACCGCGTCCACCAGCGCCCGATCCATGGCGCCGAGCTGGCGCTGCTCGGTCTCCGGGCTCTCGCCCGTGTCGATCGTCACCAGCCGCTTGCCCTGAAGATCCAGGCGGCGCGAGTACGCCGACACCAGCTCCGCGAAGTACGCGTTCGCGATCGCGGGAACGACAAGCGCCAACGAATCCGTCGACTGAATCCGCAGCGCCCGCGCCGCCGCGTTCACCCGGTAGCCCAGTTCGTCGCATGCGTTCCGCACCCGCAGCGCCAGCTCCGGATCGACGTTGCGCTGAACACCGGAGAGCACACGGCTCGCCGTCGGCACTGACACCCCCGCGCGCAACGCCACGTCCTTCAAGCCGATGCGCGCGCCCATCTTGATCTCCCCTGGCTCCTGGCCGCCGATGCTATCAGGGCGGTCCCGGCGACCCGTTGACGCGGCAGGGAGCAGCGTGCTTAGGTTCGGAAATGGTTTTCCCGACGATGAGAGTACCGTGTGGCCGCCCGCCGTACGCCCCAGGGGGCGACGGACGGGCGCTTGTCGTCGGCCCTCTCACCGACGGTTTAGCGGTCCACCCCACCGCTTAGCGGTCCGCCTCACCGCCGTACACACGTCCCCGCACACGCGTCCGCCGCGACCGCGATCGCCGTCACCGCGCACGCCGCACACCGCATGCGGAGCCACGTCATCCCCGGACGCGGTCGACGCGCTCTTCGAACGCGAACCCACGAATTCCCCGAAGCTCCAACCACCCGCCCCTCCCCACATCGCCATACATCGAAAGGCGCCCTTCCATGAGCAATGAGGCTCAGCAAGGTCGTAGAGGCACAACCGTCGAGTCGAACGGCGTCAATCCCGTTCCCGATGCCGAACGGCGCGGAAAGCCCAGCGGCCTGTTCGCTGTGTGGTTTGCCTGGAACATCTCGATCCTCGGCATCAGTTACGGCATCTTCGTCTTCGGCCTCGGCCTGAACGTCTGGCAGACGATCGTCGCCGGAACCATCGGCTACCTCGCCTCGTCCGCCCTCGTCGGCATCCTCGCGGTCGGCGGGCCCCGCACGGGACTGCCGACCCTCGCCCAGACGCGCTTCGCGTTCGGCATCAAGGGCAACAGGATCCCCGCGTTCTTCGCCTACCTGTCCAATATGGGCTGGAAGGTGACGATTATCACCCTTGCCTCGACCACCGGTGCGAACCTGTTCGCGAAGCTGTGGCCGTCGGTCTTCGCCGATACGGACGGGTCGAGCGCCACGTTCACGATCGTGCTGTGGTTTGTGCTCGTGCTCGCCGTGACCATGACGGTCTCCGTCCTCGGCCATGAGTTCATCATGAAGGTCGAGGTCTGGATCTCGTGGGTGACCGGCATCATGACGGTCGCGTTCCTCGGATTCATGGTGCCCGAGATCGAGTGGTCGCACCTGGGTGACACCCCTGCGGGCGGACCGCTGGTGTTCATCGGCGGCATCATCATGGCGATGACCCTCGTCGGCCTCGGCTTCCTCAACTACGGCGGCGACTTCGCCCGTTACCTCCCGCGCGATACCCCGGCGCGCGGCGTGATCAGCTGGACGGTCGCCGGGCTGAGCCTGCCGGTCGTCATCCTTCTCGCCGTCGGCGCGCTTCTCGTCGGCGGGGATTCGAAGCTCGGTGCCGCCACGGCGTCCGACCCGATCGGCGCGCTCACCGAGCTCCTGCCGATGTGGTTCTTCGTTCCCTTCTCCATCATCATCGTCATCTCCCTCGTTTCGGCCGCCATCACCGGCATGTACAGCTCCGGCCTCGCGCTCATGGCGGTCGGCGTACGGCTGCGCCGCTCCGTGACGACCGCGATCAACGCGGTCATCATCGCGGCGGGCGCCTTCTACCTGCTGTTCATCTCCACCTCGTTCCTCGCGACGTTCCAGTCGTTCCTGTCGCTCATCGCCGTGATGATGGGCACCATGGGCGGCATCCAGATCGTCGACTTCATCCGGCAGCGCCGCATGGGCTGGAACACCGATATGGCGAACCCCCGTGGCTACGGCGGCCGCGACGCGCGCTGGACGGCGATTCTGAGTCTGATCACCGGAACCGTCGTCGGCCTCGGCCTGGTGACGAGCTCCGACCCGAACTTCGGGAAGATCACGGGATTCCTCCTCACCGAGAGCGGCCGCACCGGCGTGTTCGGGTCGAGCGGGCTCGGCATCGTCATCGCCTTGGCGCTCGGCGCCACGCTCTACGCGATCCTCACGTTCGGACTCCGGCTGGACCCCAAGCCCGACTACTCGCTCGCGACCGCGGGAGACGCCGCTCCGACTCCCGACGCGGCCGTCAGGCATACGGCTGACCGCACCGAACGCTGACCGCCCCGTGGCGGCGAGGCCCACGCGGGTCTCGCCGCCACTCGAGGAGCCGACCGCTCGAGGAGCTGACCCTCTTGTCCGCCTTGCCCGCCTCGCCCGCCTCGTCCGCACATGAGACCGCGCTGCAGCGATTCCGGAACCCGGACCCGTGGCATGCGCCCGCCGCCTACTGGTTCTGGCATCGGCTGCCCGACAAGGACACGATCCGCGCCCAGGTGCGGCAGATGCACGACGCCGGGATCCGGAGCTTCCAGGTGCAGGCGCGGCTGTCGTACCCGATCGAGGGTTACCTGGACGACGACTACCTCGCCGCGTGCCGGGCGGCCGTCGAGACGGCCGCCGAGCTCGGCATGATCGTCGGCATCTATGACGACTACAACTGGCAGACCGGTCACGCTGCGGGCCGTGCCGTGACCGGACACGACGAACTGCGCGAACGGCACCTGTTCTGGGTGCGGATCCCCGCGGGCGCGAGCGACGGCTCGCTCAGCGGGATCCGCTCCGCGACGGAGAACCTCGGCCCGGCCGCGATGGACTGGCACTACGAGGGCGGCGTCGTCGCCTGGGCCGACTGGCGGGTCGAGTACGCGCTCATCGTGGAAGGGCAACAGGGCGTGGCCGCCGAGCGGCCCGACCTCGTCGACCGCGTGGACGGCACCGCCGACAGGTGTCGTGTCCGCCTCGTCGACCCCGTGCCCGACGGCGCGGAGGCGATCGTGTTCGTCTCCGCGCGCTGCGCGACCTCCCGGCTCGTGAACCCCGTCGACCCGGTCGCGGTCGATCGCTTCATCGAGGCCGGCTACCAGCCCTTCGCCGACGCCCTGGGCGATTTCTTCGGCTCCACCGTGGCCTACATGTTCTTCGACCAGCCGCACGCCGTGTACTACGACTGGGCGGAGCGAACAGGAGATCTGCGTTCGGCGATGCCGTTCCACGAGAGCCTGGCCGCCTCGATCCGGGAGCGCTGGGGCGGGCAGACCCCCCACGTGCTCGCCGCCGTACTCGACGGGGACGACCCGGAGCGGCTGAGCCTTCGCGCCCAGTTCTACGAGCACTTCAGCGGCTACGCGATGGAGACGTTCCTCGGCAAGCTGCGCACCTGGAGTCACGCCCACGGCCTGCGTCAGACCGGCCATGAAGTCCTCGGGCACGTCGGCGGCTGGGCGCTCGACACCGCGTTCTCCAACTGGGACCTGCGCGTGAACTTCGGCCTCGACCACTTCGGCGTGGACGGTTACCGCGACCTCACCGCGGTGGACGCGCAGGACGCCCTGGTGCAGCTCAGCCCCGTGTTCGGCGACTCCGTCGCCCGCCACCACGGCCGCGGCGGGACGATGGTCGAGCAGTACTTCCTCACTCCGCCCGAAGGCGGAACCCCGTGGTCCGGCCACTGGGGGCTGACCCTGCAGGAGCTGCGCACAACGGCGATCAACCACCATCTGCAGGGCATGCGGCAGATGATCTTCCACGGCTTCTATCAGACCCACGGCCATGGAGACGATCACGAGTCGCTGCGGAATCCGCGCTTCGACTTTCCCCCGGGCATCAATTTCGAGCCGTGGTTCGCCGATCATCACCTGCGGTTCGCGCTCGAGAGCGCGCGGCTGAGCGAGTTCCTCGAGCCGGTGTCACCGCAGAGCGACGTAGCGGTCCTGTACCCGTTGCGTACGGTGTGGACCGCGGGTCAGCTCGGCGAGCAGGCGTCGGCGGTGGGCGAATGGGCCCGCGCGCTCGCCGAGGCCCGGGTGGGCTTCCACCTCGTGGACGAACGCGATCTCGACGCCGCCACTGTGGAGGAAGGCGCGGTGCGCTTCGGGGACCACCGGTACCGGGCGCTCGTACTCCCCGCGGTGACGACGCTGCGCTCGGCCGCATCGCTGCGTCGGCTTCGCCGTCTGGCCGAATCGGGGGTACGGGTGCTCGCGAGCGGTGCGACGCCCGCTGTCTACCAGGAGGGCCCACAGACCGCCGTCGAGGACTGGGCGGGCCTCTCCCCGGCCATGGAAGTGTTCGCCACGGTCCCCGAGGAGCCGGTCCTGCGCGGGCTCGTCGCGCAGCGTGGGCAGACCGAGCCGACGCTGCGCGTCCCCGCGGGTTCGCCGGTGCGCTGGCGCGGCGGCCCGGACGCGGCCGACGGCTTCCGCTTCGCATGCTTCGCCGAGACCGAGGGCACGGTGGAGCTCCTGCTGCCCGACGGGCCCTGGCGTATCGAGGAGTGGGAGGCCGCCGACGGCACCGTGCGCACCCTCGAAGCAGACGCCCTCGAAGCAGCCGAGGGTCCGGTCGTGCTGCGGCTGGAGCAGAACGCAGTGCGTTTGTTGCGGGTGTGCCGGGGCGCGGAACCCGGTTCCGGCCGGGCGGACGCCACGGAAGACTCCGAGGCCGCGTGGTCGGCGCCCGAGGAACTCGATTCCGGCTGGCTGCTGGAGGTCGCCGAGGACGCGTACGAGGAGGCGGGCACCCGCCGCGACATCGCGGTGACGTACGGCTGGGAGCGCCAGGGCCTTCCGGCGTACGCGGGCACCGCCGACTATGTGCGGCAGATCGAGCTCGACGCGCCGGTCCCTCTGGAGCTGACGCTCCCGGCTGTCGCCGGAGCTGTGATCGTGTCCGTGAACGGCGTGCGGGTGGGGGCGCGCGCCTGGGCGCCGTACCGCGTCACGATCCCCGCCGATGTCCTGCGGCCCGGGGGGAACGAACTCCGCATCCGGGTCGCACCGTCGGCGGCCA
This sequence comes from Streptomyces sp. NPDC000941, assembly GCF_053599555.1. NCBI lineage: Bacteria > Bacillati > Actinomycetota > Actinomycetes > Kitasatosporales > Streptomycetaceae > Streptomyces > Streptomyces sp. NPDC000941. The sequence continues at coordinate 19,951 of NZ_JBSFMM010000116.1, read as the reverse complement.
ACCGGTACTACGCAGGAACCGGGCTCCGCGCCGAGCCCGAGCCGTGCGGACTGCTCGCGCCCCCGCTGCTGAGCCACGCGCTCGCGACTCCAGACCTCGGTGCGCCCCCGGACGGTTTCGACTCCGGCCCCCGCGACTCCGGCCCCCGCTCATCCTCGATCACGGAAGGCTGATCCACCTTGCTCAAAGGACTCGACCCGCTCCTGACCCCGGACCTGCTGTACGCGCTCGCGCAGATGGGGCATGGAGACACGATCGCGCTCGTCGACAGGAACTTCCCCGCGCACTCCGTGAACGACCGGGTGATTCGGCTGGATGGCACCGACGTCGTCTCGGCGGGCCGGGCGGTGCTGGGACTGCTGCCGCTCGACACGTTCATCCCCGAGCCCATCGCGAGGATGGCGGTCGTCGGCGACGCCGCCGCCGAGCCGCCGGTACAGACGGACTTCGTCGCCGCCGCGGAGGAGACATCGGGCCGCCCGCTGGCGGTGGAGGCGGTCGAACGCCATGCGTTCTATGCGCGTGCCCGCTCCGCGTTTGCCGTGGTCATCACGGGCGAGGACAGACCGTACGGGTGCTTCCTGCTCACCAAGGGCGTGCTGCCGGAGTTCTCTCCGGACCGTTGACGCCTGCCGCCGAGCCGTCACCCTCGCACAGCACCACTTCCAGGGTGCGCGGTCCGTGCACCCCCTCGACCCGGTCCAGCTCGATGTCGCTGGTGGCGGACGGACCGGAGATCCAGGTGAGTGGTCGCGTCGGGTCGAGCCGTTCGAGGGCCTGGGGGACGGAGGACACCACCTGGCCGGGGACGCGGACGACGCAGATGTGGTGGTCGGGGACGAGCGTGAGGCGGCGGCGGCCCTGGTCGGGTGAGCTGTCGAGGACGATGGTTCCCGTCTCGGCGATCGCCACGGCGCAGGCCGTCACGACGCTGTCGACCCGGTCGAGTTCGGCCGCCGTGGTCGCGGCGCGGTCATGGATCCGAGTCGCGTCCACGGCCTTGATCCAGTACGCGGGCAGTTCGGGAGGCACGGCGACGGTCTGCGCGCCGCGCTCGGCGAGCAGGCGCATGACGACCTCCGACAGTTCCTCGTCGGTGCACCGGTGGACGATCGCCCGATAGTCCGCGAGGTTCTCCGCGAGCAGCTCGACCGTCTCCTCGGTCGTGCGTGCGCCGTGTTCGCGCAGATAGCCGCGGGCGATGTCCGTCTCGTACGTCGCCGGCTCCCCGGCCGGGCCGCCGAGCGCGCGCCGCACCCGGCCCAGGATCACGTCCCTGCTGCTCATTTGTCTGCGTCCTTTCCGCCGTCCGTCCATCGCCACCACTCGCGGAACGGCTCGGCCGGTACGGTCGGCAGGTCTCATGGTGCCGTCCATACTCTGCCGGGGCCCGGGATGGGCAGGGATTCTCTATGATTCATGCCATGACTGATGGGACTCGACAGGATGCGCTGACCGATCGCGTATACGAAAGCGTCAAGGCGATGATCATGGACCATGAGATCGCGCCTGGCGCCCGCGTGAGCATCGAGGGACTGGCCCGTCAGCTCGCCGTGTCGGCGACCCCGGTGCGAGAGGCGCTCGCCCGGCTCGAATCGGAGCGGCTCGTGGTCAAGCGGCCCAACGCCGGCTATCGCGCCACCGACCTGCTCGACCCCGACGCCCTGCTCGACCTGTTCGAGATGCGGCTGTTGCTCGAACCCCGGGCCGCTTCGCTGGCCGCGGAGAACGCGAGCGACGACGAACTGCGTCAACTGCGGTCCGTTGTCGAGGAGATGCGCCGCCAGCCCGACCTGGGCGAGAAGTACGCGGACTATCGCCGATTCGCCGCGCTCGACCAGGAGTTCCACGATGTGCTGGCCCAGGCCGCGGGGCGGCCGCTGCTCGCCGACGCGGTGAACCGCCTCCACGCCCATCTGCACATGCTGCGGCTGAACAGCGCGCCCGGATCCGTCGAGGCCACCGTCGCCGAGCACGAGCACATCCTGAACGCTCTCGTGCAGCGCAACCCGGAGAAGGCCGCCGAGGCGATGGCCACACATCTGCGCTCCAGCCGGGTACGCCACCGCCCGCAGCCCCCGGCGCGTAGCCGGACCGCGTCCCGCTGAGCGCCAGAGCCGCGTTGTGCGGCTCGCCCGGCACGCTGCCCCGCGAGCTCGGGCGTCCGGTCAGGATTCGCCGGTGTTCCTCAGGCGCGACCTCGACGCCTCCAAGTGGTCGTGCATGGCGTGCGCCGCGGCCTCCGGGTCCTTGGCGCGGATGGCGTCGAGCACCGCCTGGTGCTCGACGACGGCCTCACCGGCGATGCTGTGCCGGAAGTACAGGCGGTAGCTGTGGGTGTGCGCCCGGAACCGGCGCAGCGTGTCGGCCATGAGCGGGCTGCGGCTCGCCTCGGCGATCGCGTTGTGGAAGGCGGCGTCGAGCTCCGCGAAGCCGCGATAGGCCTCGTAGGTGTCGCCGCGCAGCGGCGGTCTCATCCGCTCGAGCATGTGGTGCATGCCGTCCAGTTCGGCTGAGGTCGCGTACTGCGCCGCGCGTTCAGCGGCGGACGGCTCGAGGAGCAGGCGGATGTCGTAGAGGTCGTCCAGGCCGGTCCGGTCGAGCAGGGGGGCGACCAGATAGCCGGCGTTCGGCCGGCGCACGACGAGGCCCTCGGACTCGCATCGGGCGAGAGCTTCGCGGACCGGCGTCTGGGACACCTCGAGTTGGCGGGCGAGCCCTGCGATCGACAGCTTCGTACCGGGCTCCAGGTCGTGATCCATGAGCAGGGCCATCAGCGCCTGGAAGACCGACTCACGAACGTTGATCTTGCCTGATCCACGGGAACCCGAGCTGTTCGTCGCGGCTGCGACCGTCAGCGGCATGGGCTCACTCATCAACCCTCCACATCGTCGATCACTGAATCTACGCGCTTGACGCCGCTCCATCAGGAGGACGGCCTCGATCGTTCTGAAATCTTCGCGACGCCTGTTGACGCACGATCGGAACACCTGCATCCTCAATCAAATCCTATAGTATCCGATCTGGGATCAAGATCCCCTCGATGCGGAGGGTGACCCTCGTGACCATTCCCGACTGGTTCGATGAAGCGGCCTTCGGGCTCTTCGTCCACTGGGACCACGCGAGTCAGCAAGGCGTGGAGATCGGCTGGCCGCTGGTCGGCCATTCGATCCTTCCGGGCCGTACCGAGCCTGAAGCCGACATCACGGTCGCGCAGTACCAATCGACCGCCGCGACCTTCGATCCGCGCCACTGGGATCCGCGGGCGGTCGCCCGCCTCGCCCGCGCCGCGGGGGCGCGCTATGTCGTCTTCACCGTCCGGCACCACGCCGGCTACTCGATGTACCACACCGAACATTCCGACTTCTCCATCGCGGCGTCCCCGTACGGACGCGACATCACCCGCGAGTTCTTCGACGCGCTGCGCGCCGAGGGCCTGCGGGTCGGCGTCTACTACTCGCTGCTGGACTGGAACCATCCGGACTACCCCGCGTTCACCGACGCCGACCGCCCCTACCCGCACGACCGGTACCGCCGGCCGTCGCCGGAGCAGTGGGCGCGCTATATCGACTATGTCAAGGGACAGCTCACCGAACTGCTCACCTGGTACGGGACGATCGACCTGCTCTGGTTCGACGGGGAGTGGGAGCGCACCGCGGAGGAGTGGCATGCCGCCGAGCTGCGCGAGCTGATCAAGTCACTGCAGCCGGAAGTGATCATCAACGACCGGCTGCCGGGCCAGGGCGACTACGCCACTCCCGAGCAGGGCATGCCGCGCCGTCCGCCGGGCGGACCGTGGGAGCTGTGCCTCACCATGAGCGACAGCTGGGCGTACCGGCCCGACGACCTGGACTACAAGAGCCCGCGCCTGCTCGCCGGCTACCTCAGCGAGGTCGTCTCGCGCGGCGGCAACCTTCTGCTCAACATCGGGCCGCGCGGCGACGGAACGCTTGTGCCGACCGAGGTGGCCATACTCAAGCAGCTCGGCGCCTGGCTCGCCGGCCACGGCGAGAGCCTCTTCGGCGCAGGGCCGGCGTCCGAACGGCTCGACTTCCACGGCCCCGCCACCCAGCACGGCGACACCATCTACCTGCACCTGCTGCTGCAGCCGCAGGACCTCCTCGTCGTACGCAACGTGCCCATCGGCTCGGTGACCGGCGTACGCATGCTGGGCACCGAGCAGCCTCTGGAGTACTCCGTCAACGAGGAAGTGCACAAGGCCAACGGCGCCGAGGACGAGCCCCTCGGCGAGCTCTTCATCACCGTGCCGCCACCGACCGGCGCCCTCATCGACGTGATTGCCATCGAACTGTCCAACTCCCGGAAAGACGAGTCACGTGCGGCCCTTTAACACTTCCAAGGCGGCCAGGCGTGCCGTGGTCCTGCTCGCGGCCGCGAGCATCCTCTCGGCGTGCGGCACCGGTCCGGGCGCTTCATCCGGCGACGGCAAGTCGCTGCGTGTGCAGATCCCCGCCGGGCCGATGGCCGATCGGATGCAACAGGTCGGCAAGGACTTCGAGAAGGCCAACCCCGGCACCAAGGTCACCTTCGAGAGCGTCGACTCCAACAGCTCCCGCGGCCCGAACGTGGCCCTGCTCAGCTCGACCGCCACCCCGGACATCGGCTACCTCCAGCGCAGCACCGGCGTCTGGTCGGCGCTGCTGAAGAACAAGCAGCTCACCCCGATTGACGATGTGTGGAATGACGCCGGCCTGGCGGACAAGTACTCCGAGAGCCAGACCGCCTACTACACGACCAACGGGCATCACTACGGCGTTCTCTACGAGGAACTGCTGATCGCCCCGATCTACTACAACAAGGCGGCGTTCGCCAAGGCCGGCATCCCCGACCCGGCCGATCACCAGGTGGCCTCCGTCGCCGAGTTCGAGTCCATGGCGGCCAAGCTGAAGTCCGCCGGGTACGAGGGCCTCGGCGTCGGTGGGTCGAGCCCGTACGACCTGGGGCACACGCTCGACGCGCTGCTGCCCACCGCGGTGTCGGAGAGCGACTACCAGGCCATGCTCACGAACTTCAAGCCGGGTTCGCCGACGAACGTCAAGTACACCGACCCGGGCTTCGTGAAGACACTGCGGACCATCCAGGACTGGCAGGAGAAGGGCATCTTCCAGAAGGGGATGCTCGGCATGGACACCACACAGGCCCAGGCGCTGTTCACCAGCGGCAGGCTCGCGATGCTGCAGGGCGGCAACTACAGCTACGCGGACCTGAAGGCGGCCAAGCCGTCGTTCGACATGGGCTGGTTCCTGCTGCCGCCGCTCACGAAGGGCCGTAAGACGCCGTTCAACGCCTTCAACGGCGACACCTTCGTCATACCCGCCAAGGCGGCGAACCCGGGGCTGGCCAAGAAGTTCCTCAAGTTCTTCATGACCGACAAGTACCAGGTCAGCGTGGTCGCCGCCGGCGGCTCCCTGCCGGTGTTCACCTCGATCAAGCCGTCGAGCCTGTCGAACCTGGGCGACCTGGTGCAGCAGCAGTTCGAGCTGTCCAAGTCCGTCGGACTGGTCAACATCTGGGACTCGACCGTGCCGTCCACGCTCGGGCAGTCGTTCGCGGTGCCGGTGCTGCAGAAGCTCGTGTCCGGCAAGCTGACCCCGCAGCAGGCGGCCCAGCAGTTCCAGACCGGGCTGGAGGACCTGCAGTCCGGCAAGGTCTCCGGGGCGACGGACTGATGGCCGCCCAGAAGATCCCTCCGATTGCCGCAACCGCTCACAGGCCACGCCGCGGTGCGCAGAAGTTCCCGATTCTGATCCTCGCACCGGCGCTGGTGCTGATGACCCTGCTCATCGCCTACCCGGTCGCGGAGTCGGTGCACATCAGCCTCGGCTCGTGGGACGGCGTCGGATCTGTCACCTACCGCGGGCTGGCCAACTACCGGCGGCTCATCAACGACTCGCTGGTCCGGCAGTCGATCGTGACCAGCCTGGTGTTCTTCGTCGGCACGGTGGTCTGCACCGTGGTGATCGCGACGTTGCTCGCCAACGCGATCAACCGGAAGGTCCCCGGCGCCCGCTTCTTCAAGACCATCTGGTTCCTGCCGGTGATCGTCCCGGTCAGCGTCGCGGGCGTCTTCTGGTCCAACTCGTTCCAGCCCTCCACCGGCGTGGTGAACACCGTGCTCGGCGCACTCGGACTCGGCGACGCACACGCCTGGCTCGCATCGCCGACAACCGCGCTGATGGTGACGATCTTCGTCGCGGTGTGGACGCAGACCGGGTACGCGATGCTGATCCTGCTGGGCGCGATGGACACCATTTCCCCCGAGGTCCACGAGGCGGCCACGCTCGATGGCGTGTCCGAGGCCGGACGGCTCTTCCGGATCACACTGCCGAACATCGTGCCGATGCTCGGCACGGTCACGACCCTGATGTCCGTGTTCTCCTTCAACGCCTTCGGCATCATCTACGCGATGACCCGGGGCGGGCCCGGCAACGCCACGAGCATCCTGCCGGTGCTGGTCTACAAGCAGTCGTTCATCGACCAGGACTACGGCTACGGCTCGGCCACCGCCGTCGTGACGACGCTGATCGTCAGTGTCATCGGCGTCGTGGTCCTGCAACTCTTCCGCCAGCAGCGGCTGGACGCGCGATGACGGCCCCGACGACACCGGCCCGGCGCGCGACACCGGCCCGGCGCGCGAAGACCCGTACGGCCGACGTGGCGGCAGACGCACACCGACACCGACGGCAGCGACGGCTCCGGCGACGCGGCCCGCTGTGGTACCTCGGATACCTGCTGCTGCTCGTCTGGACGTTGATCACCGTCGTCCCGTTCCTGTCGATGCTGTTGCTGTCACTGCATCCGACGGCCGACATCTACGCCCATCCGCTGGGCCTCAGCGGTCGCTGGATGCTGTCGAACTACGCCACCGCCTGGCGTGGCACAGTCGGCGGGGCACCTCTTCCGACGTACATCGGCAACAGCCTGCTGATCACGCTCTGCAGCCTCGCCATCGGCGTGACCTGCGGCAGCCTCGCCGGCTACGGCCTGGCCCGGGCGACCCGCGCACTGTCGGGCGTGGTCAGCCGCATCATGGTGCTCGCGCTGAGCATCCCGCTGATCGTCGCGCTGATCCCGACGTTCGAACTCCTCGGCAAGTACCGCCTGCTCAACAGCGTGCTCGGCATCTCGCTGGTGTACGCGGCGTTCATGACGCCGACCATCGCCCTGATCATGCGGTCGGTGTTCGCCGCCGTGCCGCGCGAACTGCTCGAGGCGGCCAAGATCGACGGATGTGGGGAGTTCGCCGCGCTGCTGCGCATCGTCCTGCCGATCAGCAGGGGCGGCTTCATCTCGGTCTCGATGCTCGGGCTGATCTTCGTCTGGAGCGAGGTGCAGTTCGGCGTGGTCCTGCTGACCCGCCCGCAGAACCGCACGCTGTCGGTCGGGCTGCTGTCCTTCCAGGGACAGTTCGTCAGCGATCAGGGCGCCTTCTTCGCCGGCCTCACCATCGCGACGTTTCCCATCGTCATCCTCTTCCTCATCTTCCAGCGCTACGTCACGAACGGCATCACGCTGGGCGCCCTCAAATGAGCCATAGCCGCCACGTGAGCCGTATCGTGCCCCGATCCAGGAAGCACACCACATGACCCGAATCGAACGCATCGACGTCCAGCTGGTGGATCTCGAGCCGGCGGCCGTACGCGTCGACGCGATGCAGTCCTTCGTCAAGCAGGAGACGGTCCTCGTCACAGTCCACACGTCCGACGGGCTGTCCGGCATTGGGTACTCCTACACCATCGGGACCGGCGGGCAGGCCGTCGTATCGCTCATCCGGGACCACTTGACCCCGGCGCTGCTGGGGCGGGACGCCGGGCCCATCGAGGCGCTGTGGCGGCTCATGCTCGACCAGACCCGGGCGACGACCGTCGGGGCGATCACCTCGCTGGCGTTCGCCGCCGTCGACACCGCGTTGTGGGACCTGCGCGGTCGCCGTACCGGCGAGTCGCTGTGGCGGATGGCGGGCGGCGCCCACGAGCGGCTGCCCGTCTACGACACCGAGGGCGGCTGGCTGCACCTGCCGATCGAAGAAGTCGTGGAAGGCGCGCGGCAGTCGGCGGCGGCCGGGCTGCGCGGCGTGAAGATCAAGGTCGGCAGGCCGTCGCCGGCCGAGGACGCCGAGCGGCTCGCGGCCGTCCGCGCGGCCGTGGGCCCGGAGCTGGAGGTGATGGTCGACGCGAACCAGGCCTTCACGGCCGCCGAGGCGATCCGCCGCGCCCGCACCTACGAGCCGCTTGACATCGCCTGGTTCGAGGAGCCTCTGCCGGCCGACGACCTGGCCGGGCACCGCCGGCTGTCCGCCTCCACCAGCGTGCCGGTGGCCGTCGGCGAGTCGCTGTACTCCGTCCAGCGGTTCGGCGCCTACCTGGCCGCGGGCGCGGCCGGGATCGTCCAGGTCGACGTCGCCCGCGTCGGCGGGATCACCCCCTGGCTGAAGGTCGCGCACGCCGCCGAGGCCTGCAACGTCGCGGTGAGCCCGCACTTCCTCATGGAGTTGCACGTCAGCCTTGCCGCGGCCGTGCCGAACGGGATCTTCGTCGAGCACATACCGCAACTCCAGGCGATCACGCACAGCACGCTCGCCATCGAGGACGGCTGTATGACCCCTCCCGACGTACCCGGCATCGGAATCGACTGGAACCCCGACGCCCTCGACGACCACCGGGTCGCCTGAACGACTTGTCGTCTGAACGACTTGAGGAGCAAGGAGCCTTGATGAAACGGGTGGACCGCGCTGAAGCCTCGACAAGCGTGGCGGGACCGCCGCGTGTCGACGCGCACCACCACGTGTGGGACCTGTCGGTCCAGGACCAGCCATGGACGCGGGACCTGCCCGTACTGCGCCGCGACTTCACCATGACCGACCTGGCACCGCAGCTCGACGTGCACGGCATCGACGCGACCGTGGTCGTCGAGACGGTGGACTCGGCGGAGGAGACCGTGGAGCTGCTGCGGCTGTACGCGCGCGACGTCCGCGTTGCCGGTGTCGTCGGCTGGGCCGAACTCACCGCCCCGGACCTCGCCGACACCCTGGACCGGCTGCGCGCGGCGGAGGGCGGCACCGGCCTGGTCGGCCTGCGACACCAGGTTCAGCTCGAACCGCCCGGCGCGGCAGAGGGAGACTGGCTGCTGCGCCCGGACGTCGCCGCCGGCCTGGACGTCCTGGGCGACCGCGGGCTGGTCTTCGACCTGATCGTCACCGCCGCACAGCTCCCCTCGGCGATCGAGGCGGTACGGCGCCACGCCGGCACGTCCTTCGTCCTCGACCACGCGGGCAAACCCCCCATCGCGGCGGGCGCGATCGAGCCGTGGGCGACGCACATCGCCGAACTGGCGGCCCTGCCGAACGTCGCGGTGAAGTTCTCCGGCCTGCTCACCGAGGCCGGCGACGGGCAGCGCGACGCCGAGCACCTGCTCCCGTACGCCCGGCCGCTGCTGGAGGAGTTCGGCGCCCGGCGGCTGATGTTCGGCTCGGACTGGCCGGTGTGCACTCTGGCCGCCAACTACGGGCACACCTTGTCGATCACTGCGGCGCTGCTGGAGACGCTCGACGACGCGGACCGGGCCGCCGTGTACGGGGGCACCGCGAGCCGCTGGTACGGGCTCGCTGTCGGCAGCGGGGCCGCCGCGTGAACCGCCGGCGGATCGGGCGGACCGGCGTCCAGGTGACCGAGCTCGGCTTCGGCAGCGCGCCGATCGGGAACCTGTACGCCGCCGTCGACGACGAGCAGGCGCTGGCCACCGTCGACGCGGCCTGGCAGGCCGGCGTCCGGTACTTCGACACGGCGCCGCACTACGGGCTCGGCCTGGCCGAGCGGCGGCTCGGCCAGGCGCTGGCGTCCAGGCCCCGCGCCGAGTACGTGATCTCGACGAAGGTCGGGCGGCTCCTCGTCCCCAACGACGATCCGCGTGGCACGGATCTCGGCTCGGGGTTCGCCGTACCGGACACGCTGCGGCGGCGGCTCGACTACTCCCCTGCCGGGGTCAGGCGCAGCCTCGAGGACAGCCTGACCCGGCTGGGCGTCGACCACATCGACATCGTCCTCGTACACGACCCCGACCCGCACGTCCCGCAGGTGATCGCCGAGACGGTGCCCGAGCTGCTGCGGATGCGCGACGAGGGCCTGGTCTCGGCGGTCGGCGTCGGCATGAACTACTGGCAGCCGCTCGCGGAGATCGTGGACCGCTGCGACGTGGACGCCGTGATGCTCGCCGGACGCTGGACCCTGCTCGACCGTTCCGGCGAGCCGCTGCTGCACCGCTGCGCCGAGCGCGGCGTGTCGGTGCTCGCGGCGGCGCCGTTCAACTCCGGCATTCTCGCGCGGACCGAGCCGGGCGAGGACGACACCTTCGACTACGCGCCGGTGACCGAACCGGTGCTGCGCCGCGCCCGCGAACTCGCCGCGCTCTGCGGGGCCGCGGGCATCGAGTTGGCCCACGCCGCGCTCCGCTTCCCGCTGCGGCGGCCGGAGGTGGCGTCGGTGGTCGCCGGCATGGTCTCCCCCGACCAGGTGCGCCTCGCCGCGCGGCGGGTCGACGAGCCCGTCCCTGATGCGCTGTGGCCGCGAACCCGGCCCGCGGCACCGCTGCCCGAGGGCGCGTTCAGCCGGCCGCCGTCGCCGTGAGCACGCGGGCCGCGGTACCGGGGCGGGCTGTCGCCCCGGTACCGCCGCGTCACTCCTCGTCGCGCAGCCGAGCCGTCAGGGAGATCAGCGGCTCGGTCTCCGCGGTGTGGCCCAAGGCGGTCAGGTGGGAGACCGCCGCGTCGAGGCGGGTGCGGGCGGGGGCGGGGCGTTCCAGGTAGATGCCCTCCACGGCGCCCGCGAGGCGGACGCACTCGGCCCACTCGTCGGCACGGTCGTCGTCCCTTCCCGGCTCGCCGAGCAGAGCGAGGGCCTTCTCCAGGGCGGCCAGGGCGCCCTCGTACTCACCGGCGTATGCGTTGACCCGTCCGTGTTCGTAGGCCAGGGCGGTGTCCAGGGAGCGGCCGCGGGCCTCGTGGTCGGCGGCGCGGGCTTCGTCGGCGATCCGGCCGGCGTCGGCCAGGAAGGCGAGGGCGTCGGCCAGGCCGTCGGGGCCCTGCTGCTCCGCCTGGAGGCGGGCGAGTTCGCGCAGGCAGCTGCTGAGCTGCCCGTAGCGCGGGGCCCGGGCGTGGGCGGCGAGTGCCTGGTCCGCAACCTCGCGGGCCCGGCCGAACTCGCCGGACTCACCGAGGAGTACGGCCGTCTCCGCGGCGATCACGGCGTGGCTTCCCGGGTCGTCGTCCCAGTCGGCCGACTCGGCCGCGAGGGCGACGAACTCCGCCGTGGCGGCCTTGAGGTCCTCGCCCGCGTGCAGTGCGCGGGCGCGGGTCAGGCGCAGTTGAGCGACGAGCCGGTCGTCCTGCTCTCCGGCGGCGACGTCGGGTTCGGCCAGCAGGGAGTCGAGCAGCGCGATGCAGTCCTCGACGCGGCCCAGGTCGAGGGTGAGCTGGGCCGCGTTGCCGTAGGCGCAGAACCCGTCCGTCCGGCTGCCGCGGCGAAGCTCCAGCTCCGCGGAGCGCGTCAGGTGCCGCAGGGCCTCGTCGGGGCGGCCCAGGTGCATACAGGCCTCGGCCAGATCACCGTGGAGGCGGGCGGTGTCGACCGTGTCGGCCGGCCAGTCGGCGGCCAGTCGCAGGCCCTCCGTCAGGTCGGCGTGCGCGGCCTGCGCGGCCTGGAGGCCGAGTTGGAGCCGGCCGCGCAGTCCCAGGGTGCGGGGCAGGTGCCAGGCGGGGCCTTGCTCCTTCAGCCGGTCGAGGAGGGCGTCGATCTCGGTGACGGCGGCGGGCAGGTCGCCGGAGATGGCGTATGTGCTCGCCCGCAGCAGCAGGGCGCCGGAGATCTGTCCGGCGAGGTCGTGCCGGGTGGCGAACGCGTGCAGCACATCCACCTCGGCGAGGACCGGCGCGACGTGCTCCTCGCTCCCCGACGTCTGTACGCGCAGGCCGAGCGTGGTCGCCCGCAGCCGCAGCAGGCGGGCCTCCTGGTACGGGGCGAGGCCGGGCGTCTCCTCGTGCAGGCGGACCATGGACGCGTGGGCGGCGGTCAGCGCGGCGGCCTTCGCCTCGGCTCCGTCGGCGCCCTGTGCGGGGGTCTCGACGGTGGCGAGCAGGGCGCAGGCGCGGGCGAGCGCCGCGTCTCCCGGCTCTCCGGCGTCGTCGTACAGGGCCGCGGCCTCCTCGTGGAGGGCGGCGGCGTCGGCGAACTCCTCCTTCTCGCCCGCCCGGCTCGCCTCGTCGGCCAGCAGGTCCGCGCGCAGTCGTACGAGCGGGCCCACGGCAGGGTCGTCGGGGTGGGTGTAGTCACGGGCGGCGACGAGCGTGCGCAGCCGCGCCCAGCAGGCCAGTGCGTCCGGGTGCCCCTGCTCGTCCAACGACCGTGCCCGGAGGATGAGTTCGGGGAGCGAGTCGGGCACGGCGGCGACTGTACGGGCGGCGGGCGCGACAACCGGGGCGGCCGGGGCCACGTCGTCGAGGCTGCGGCTGCGCAAGCTCAGTTCCAGCGCGTCCAGGAGCGGGGCACGGTCGAGGCGGGCCCTGCGGCGGTCGGTGTGGGCCGTGGTTCCGTTACGGGCGTCGAAGCGGGCGGCCAGGTCGTCGGCGCGGCCGCGCACCTCGGCGCCCAGACCGGCCACCGTCCAGGTGCGGCCCGCGTACCCGGCGGCGGGCAGTTCGCCGTGGCCGAGGGACTCGACGCGCTGGAGGAGGACCTCCACGCCGGTGAGGAAGCTGAGCAGGTCAAGCGGCGAGTCGACCTCGTCGAACAGGCTCCGGTTCTCGGCGAGCAGTTCCAGGCCGCGTGCCTCGTTGCCGGTGAGCGCGCAGAACTCCAGGTGCCGGCCGACCTCCTGGGACGTCGAGGGGTTGCGGCGGCAGCCGCGGTAGCCGGCGAGGTGCAGTTCGCGCGCCCGGTCGGTGCGGCCGGTGCGCAGCAGGGGCAACAGCGCGTACGAGACGGAGCGGGCCGGCTCCTCCTGGCAGGATTCCTTCCCGGCCAGTACGGGCTCCCAGGTGCGCAGCGCCCGCTCGTCGTCGCCCGCCCCGAGGTGGTACAGGGCGCGCTCGCAGGTCTCGCAGGCCTCGCAGTCGCTGAGCCTGGTGCGGGTACGGCCCGCCCACAACTCGTAGGCGAGGGTGGTGTCCTCGCCGACATGGGCGGCGAGCTGGTACGCCTGTCCGTAGTAGGGCTGAAGGCCGAGGCCGGCCTTTTCGTACCGGTCACGCATCTCCGACAGCCACTGGTGCAGGCTGGTCAGCGGTATCTCGGGCAGCGCGAGCAAAGCGTTGGCCACCCACTTGAACCGCCAGAACAGCGTGTGGCGCAGGCGCTCGTCGAAGACGTCGGGCTGCTCGTCGAAGAGGGTGAGCAGGCGCGCGAAGACGACGGGCGACTTCCGGGGTTCGGAGCCGTAGGTGTACGCCTCCTGGAGCTCGAGGAGCGCATCGACGAGCGCAACGGGCTCCGCGAACTGCTCGGCGGCCTCGACGAGTTCCTCTGCGGTGACGGTCCGGGTGCGGCCGTAGGCGCGCCGGTCGTTCTCCTGGAGCGCCCGGTACAGCTCGTCCGTGTTCTGAGGACGGGGTGCGGGTGCGGGTGCGGTCGGCATCGTCAGCTGTCCTTGCGGAGGGCGTGGGCGAGCAGGTCGAGGAAGGAGCGGTTGATGAGGCTCGATTCGGCGGGCCTCAGAGGGCGCCGGGACAGCATCGCGGCCTGCCCGTAGAGGGCTTCGGCGGTGGTGCGGGCCAGTTCGGGCTCGTCGATGGTGACGGCGGTGCGGACCAGCGGGTTGAGCTGGTTGAGGATCAGCTGGGCCCGCGGGGCCTGCTGGCTCAGAGCGCCGAGGATGTCGCCCCACAAGCCGCCCTCCTGCTCACGGGCGAGCCGGGAGCGGGTGCGCTCGTGCCGCGCCTCGCGGCTGTCGACGAGGAGGGCGGGGGCGGAGGCGGGCTGGAAGGTGCGCAGCGCGACATCGCAGTCGAAGACGGCGAGGGCGTCGCGGGCCACGGCGAGATAGGCCGCGGCGGCCAGTTCCGTCTCCCGGTCCACGGGGTCGAGGTGGGCGGTCAGGGTCGCCGGGTCGAGGTCGGCGACACCGGCCTCGGGCCTGATCTCGGGCAGCCGGTGGACCAGTTCACGGTCGTAGGTGTAGCCGCCGTTGACGACCCCGAGCCCGGCGGCCGAGGCGATCGCCGCGACCTGCCGGAACTCCTCCACGCTCGACGTCACGAGCACGGTGCGGTGGGTGCGCGCGAACTCATCGAGGGTGGTGTGCCCGTCCGTGGTCTCGAACGGCAGCCAGGGCAGCAGCATCCGCAGGATCTCGTCGTCGTGCACCGCGAGCGACTTCACGGCCAGGTGGTGAGCCTGGAGGAAGCGGGAGAGCAGGTCCGGATCGCTGGCGGCGGCCCGGGCGATCCACGCGCGCAGCCGCTCGGCGAGGGCGTCGCGGACGGCGGCGAGCGTGTCGTCCTCGTACAGGGATTCGCGGGACGCCGTCGGGCGCAGGCTCTCGGCGTCGATGACGCAGCGGACGAAGAAGGCCCACTCGGGCAGAATCTCCTCGGCCTGCTCGGACAGCAGCATGCCCTTGACGTGCACGCGGTGGCCGTGGCGGCGCCCGGCCGGCACCGCCTCGGGCAGCACGCACGCGATGCCCTTCAGGCCTACGGCCGGCAGGTCCAGCTCGATGGTGTCAAGCGGCGTGAATCCGAAGACCTCCTCGCCGTACGCGGCCAGCGCGCGGGAGCGGGCTCCCGGCGTGGGGTACGTACGCGCCCAGGGTGCGGGCTCGGGGTTGACGGACACGCCCGGGCCGCCCGGGCCGCCCGTGCCGTCGTCGAAGGTCACCGGGTGGCGCAGCAGGGAGCCGAAGTACCGGGCCAGCGCGTGCGCCTGCGCCGGGCGGGTCCACTCGCCGGCGTCGGCGCGCGGCGTCAGCGTGACGGTGGTGCCGGGGCGGGGGCGGGCGGAGCCGGGCAGGGTGCGGACGGTGTAGCTGCCGTCGCCGCGTCCCCGCCACTCCACGGCGGGGGCGTCGGGGGTGCGGGCGGAGCGGCTCAGGACGTGGATCTCGTCCGCGACCAGGAAGCAGGAGAGCAGGCCGATTCCGAACTGGCCGATGAAGTCGGCGCGTTGCTCGGCGATCCGCTCGGCGCGCTTGCTGCTGCGGCCGATCGTGGCGAGAAAGGTGTGCACATCGGCTTCGGTGAGACCGACGCCGTCGTCCTCGACGCGCACCACCGAACCGTCGGCGTACAGGCGGATACCGAAGGCGTCGACGGGTGCGGCCGGTTCGGCCGGCGCTGCCGGTTCGAGGCTTTGCCGGGCGGTCAGCGCGTCCACCGCGTTCTGCATCAGTTCACGCAGGTAGACGCGAGGGCTGGAGTAGAGGTGGTGGGAGAGGAGGTCGACGAGGCCGCGCAGATCCACCTGGAAGGTGCGGTCGGCGCCGGCCGGGTGGACGGCGGTGTCAGGCAGAGTCATCGGACAGTCCGGAGTGGGAGGGGCGATGGGTGGCGGGCAGGCGGCACCGGGGCCGGCGGGTGCTCAGGCACGGCGGTGGTGGCGGGCGAACTGCTTCTCGGGCTCCGCGAAGTAGGTCCATGGCCACGTGGTGTACGCACCGTCCAGCGTTTGGAAGACGCGCCGGACCGTGTGGCGCTCACCGGCCAGCGACAGGGCCATGGCGAACATGTTGAAGTCGTGCTGCCAGCCCGGGCGCCACACGTAGCCGGGGTTCAGGATGCTGTGGTCGGCCGCCTCCCGCAACTCGGCCTGGATTTCCGGGGTTTCGAGGCAGTCCTCATGATCCGACTCGACCCAGTCCTCGATATGTGCCATGGCGATCACGCAGCCGAGCCGGTGCCCCTGCGGAGCGCGGGCGAGCGCGTCGCGGGCGAACGCCAGGGCCTCGCCGGGCTCGCCGCCCCAGCGGGGCTGCACCTGCGACACCCACTCGAGGTGGCTCTCCAGGTCCAGTGGATCGCGCCCCAGGGCGGCGTCGAGCCGGGTCTCATTGACGGCGGGGCCCAGCGACATACCACGGCCGGAGGTGAGGAGACGGCGCCACGGCGTGACCCATTCCGGCCGCAACTCGGCCGCCTCGAGCAGCTGCTCCTCGGCGATGCGGAGCCGCTCGTGGAAGACCCGCCACTGCTCCTGCGTGACGTTCACGGCACGCGCGGCGGTGCGGGCCTCCCAGCCCCAGCTGATGTGGCGCGTCCCGGATATCAGCAGGGCGGTCGCCCGGTGCTCCTTGTCCTCCTCGCAGGCCTGGCCGATCCAGTCCTGCACACCGTCCAACTCCGCCAGCTCGCCCAGGACCTGGTGGTCGCGGCCGAGATCGAAGGGGGCCAGCGCCGCCTTGACCGCCTCCCAGTCTCCCGCGGCGGCAGCCTCCACCAGCGCGAGCACCCGCGCGTCCCCGAGCGCGCGCAGCGTGTACGTCCCGTTCTTCTGCCTGCGCGGGACGGGAAGGGCGTGCGGATCCGCCGCCGGTCTCTCCGCACCCCTGCCGAACAGCTTGCCGAACATGCCGCGCCCTCCCCTGGTACCGCGTCATCGTCTGAGGCAGCATAAACCGCCCCACCGACACCATTTCCACAGGGTTTTCACCGGCACTTCACAGGCCTAGTCCCGCATGACCTCGGGTTCGTGCCGACGCAGCAGGCGGGTCACCACGAAGCCGCAGACCAGCCCGATGGCCAGGAGCACAGCGAGGTCGATGCCCCACTGGGTGACGGTGTGGGCCCACAGCGGGTCGACGTCGTCCGGCTTGCCGAGATCCCAGGGCGGCATGGTGTGCGCGAGGTCGAGTGTGGTCCCGGCGCCGGCGACCGCCCAGCGGGCGGGCATCAGCCAGCCGATCTGTTCGATGCCCGGGGAGTCGAACAGCTTGAAGAGGACCCCGGTGAAGACGACCTGGACGACGGCGAACATCACGAGCAGCGGCATGGTCTTCTCCGGGGTCCGCACCAGCGCGGAGATGACCAGACCGAACATCATGGTGGTGAAGCCCAGCGCGCTGATGACCACGCAGACCTCGACGGCCGTGGGCATGAGCAGCCCCTGGGCGGGCAGTTGGCGGACGGAGAAGCCGATGGCGCAGATGACAACACCCTGCATCGCGGTGATCAGACCGAGGACGATCACCTTCGACATCAGATACGCGGATCGGGACAGCCCCGTGGCCCTCTCCCGTTCGTAGATCACCCGTTCTTTGATCAATTCACGTACGGAGTTGGCCGCGCCGGAGAAGCACATGCCGACGACCAGCACCAGCAGAATGGTTCCGGACTCCTGGTTGTAGCGGAAGCGGCTGTCGGGCGGTGGCGCGGCGAGTCCGTATGTCGCCGGAATCAGACAGCTCACTCCGCCCAGCACGGCCGGGAGCAGCAGCATCAGCGCCATGAAGCCCTTGTCGGAGGCGATGACCGACACATAGCGGCGCATCAGCGTCCACAACTGGACCATCCAGCCCTGCGGTTTGGGCCGCGGAGCCCGGGCGGGCGGCTGTGTCGCAGGGGCGCCCGGATGCTGCGGCGGGACGGCCGAGTCGATCTCGGCGGCGCACCGCTCGTACTGCCGGGATGCCCGCCAGTGCCCGCCCCAGTCGTCGCGATGGTCCTCGAAGGCGGAGAAGACATCGGCCCAGCTGTCGTGTCCGAAGAAGCCCAGGGCCTCGCCCGGGGGACCGAAGTACGCCACGGAGCCACCGGGCGCCATGACCAACACCCGGTCGCACAGGGCCAGTTCAGCGACCGAATGCGTCACCACCAGCACGGTGCGGCCGTCGTCGGCGAGCTCCCGCAGCAGCTTCATGACATTGCGGTCCAGGCCCGGGTCCAGACCGGAGGTGGGCTCGTCGAGGAAGAGCAGGGAGGGCTTGGTCAGCAGTTCCAGGGCAACGGACACGCGTTTGCGCTGACCGCCGGAGAGCGAGGAGACCTTCTTGCCCCGGTGAACGTCGAGTCTGAGCTCCTGGAGCACCTCGTCGATACGGGCCTTGCGCTCGGCCGCCTTGGTGTCACCGGGAAAGCGGAGCCTGGCGGCGTACTTCAGAGCGGTGTCGACGGTCAGTTCCTTGTGCAGGATGTCATCCTGCGGGACGAGGCCGATCCGGTGGCGCAACTCGGCGAACTGGGCGTAGAGATCGCGGTGGTCGTAGAGCACCTGGCCACGGTCCGCGGGCCGGTAGCCGGTGAGTGCGCGCAGAAGGGTGGACTTCCCGGAGCCCGACGGCCCGATCACCGCGACCAGCGACTTCTCGGGGACGCCGAAGGAGACGTCGTCCAGGATGGTCTTGCCGCGCCCGACGGTCACGGTCAGGTTGCGGGCGGTGAAGGAGACCTCGCCGGTGTCGACGAACTCCTCCAGCCGGTCTCCGGCGAGCCGGAAGGTGGAGTGGCCGACACCGACGATGTCATACGGGCCGATGATCCGGCGGTCCACGGGCTGCCCATTGACATAGGTGCCGTTGTGACTGCCGAGGTCGACAATCTCGAAGCGGCCACCGGGCAGGGGCCGGAACTCCGCGTGGTAGCGGGAGACATGCGGGCCCTCCACCACGAGTTCGTTGTCCTGCGCGCGACCGATACGCAGCCGTTGCCCCAGGACGAGGGGGTAGACGCCCGAGGGGTCCCGGTCGATGGAAAGGGCCGCGGCGGCTCCACGGGGACCGTCTGTGGGCCCTTCGGACCGGTGACCGTCCCGGGCGGCACCCGCGTCTCCGGGGGTCCGGGGAACCGCGGCACGGGCGAGGTCGGCTGCGGCCTGGTGAGGGAGGGGCCGGAACAGGCCGTCGCCACCGGCCGCCGCCACCCCCATGGGGGCTCCCGGAACCTCCCCCGGCCGGGGACCGGGCACCACCGGGGGCGTGGCGGCTGCCTCCGCCGTGCCCCGCTCCGCGGCGCCCCGGACCTTGGGGCGGGCCTCGCCCTGGGGCTGCCCCGCGCGTATCCGTACGTCGGCACGCGCCTGATCGTCACCCACCGCCGCCGAGGCTCCGGCGACGACTCCGGTGAAGTCAAGCCGCAGGCCGGTGGAGACGTCTCCCAGCCGGACGATCGAACCGTGGCCGATCTCCATCCGCTGGATACGACGCCCTTCGGCGAACGTGCCATTCGCGCTGCCGAGATCTTCGATGACCCACGTCCCGCCCTCGTAACGGATCACGAGGTGTCGCCGGGAGACTCGGCGGTCGATGAACGAGATGTCGGCCTGCTGGTCGCGCCCGATGGTGTAGCTACGGGACGCGTCCAGGGTCCAGGTGCGTCTGTTGGCATGCAGTACAAGTTCCGGCATGTCGGCCCCAAGTCGATCGTGTACACCGAGGCCGTCTGCGCAAGGGCAGACGACGGCTCGGACAGTTCCTGCGGTTCCGGCGTGCGCCCGGACGTCCCGGGTGCGGATGGGTGTCATACGGTCCGCGCCATGGGCAGCAGCGGCTCCGCACAGGTCGGGTTTCGCCGACACATGGTGAGCCGACCCCCCAGGAACCGAACTGTACATTTCTCGACGAACACAACGGGCTGTGCGGGGAGATCGATGACATCGTCCGCATGCGGTCAACGTGTTCGTCGGGCATCAGGGCGGTGTGTCCTCGTGTAGTCGGAACGGAAGTCGGTCAGCCGGTGTGCGGCCCGGACCGGGGCGCATCGGCGCGTACGGTCATGGCCAGTATGGAAGAGGGCGCGGGACATGCGGAGGTTGCGCGTCTTGGCGCGGAGCCGGGGATTCCGCCCGCGTACCGCGCGGCACGCGGTGCGGTGCACCGGGGCGGGCACGCCACCCAGCAAAGGCGCGACGGGCATCACCGTCCGGGGCGACCTCGGCTACAGGCACGTCGAAGCCGCCCAGGGCACCGCACCGCGTGCCGCGCGGTACGCGGGCGGAATCCCCGGCTCCGCGCCAAG
>NZ_JBSFMM010000115.1:0-36387 GCF_053599555.1 Streptomyces sp. NPDC000941 | reverse complement strand
CTGGCCTCCTCGGTATGGACCAAGGACCACGCACGCGCCATGCGGATGTCCAAGGCCCTGGACTTCGGCTGCGTCTGGATCAACACCCACATCCCCCTCGTCGCCGAGATGCCACACGGCGGGTTCAAGAAATCCGGCTACGGCAAAGACCTGTCCGCGTACGGCTTCGAGGACTACACCCGGATCAAGCACGTCATGACCTCACTGGGCTGACGCCTGACGGTCCCGGGGCACGCCCTCCTCCGTGTCCCGGGGCCGTACGTATCGTTGAACTGTGCGGCTGCGCGTACACACGCGCGACAGGGGAGGAGCGGCACGATGACCGTCGAGTTGACCGAACGGATCGAGATGGCCGAGAGCAGCGAGCCGAGCTTGGACGAGATGTACGAGCTCCTGGAGCGGATGCCTGCCCCCGAGGGCTACAGGGTTGAGATCGTCGAGGGGGCCATCTGCATGTCGCCGCAGCGCAGGACGCACTGGAAGATCATCCGGAGGGTGATGCAACAACTTGAGGACCGCTTCGGTAGAGATGCGGATATCGACGTGGATGTGCGGATCGACTTCCCCGGCTACCTCAACAGCTTCTGCCCCGACTTGGCGAAAATCGCCGAGGGAGCGGTGCCAGATGAGCGTGGGAATATGTCGTACCGCGACGTCGAGTTCGTGCTGGAGGTCATCTCCCGGGGGACGGGCAGGAACGACTACGGTCCGAAGAGGGACACCTACGCCGTCGCGGGCGTCCCGGTCTATCTGATCGCCGACCCCTACCAGCGGCGGTGCCACGTCTTCACGGAGCCGAAGGGCGACGAATACCGCACCCAGCGAACCGTCGACTTCGGCGAACCGATCGACCTCACCGGTACGGTCGTCGACCTGGTCATCTCGACCGAGCAGTTCCCGCACGACTGACCCCCAGCAGCGCACACAGCGCCCCGATCCGGTTCGTCGTGATCGAGTCCACCCCCGCGCGCAGCAGCCGCGCCATCGACCGCCGGGTGTCGGCGGTCCACGCGGAGACCAGCAGCCCGTCGGCGTGGTTGCGGGCGACCAGCTCCGGGGAGACCAGCCCGAAACGGTAGTTGAGCCAGCGGGGGCGCAGGTCGGCGAACAGCGTCGGGCGGGGCGGGGTCAGAGTGGTCCAGGTCAGGGCGAGCTCGGCGTCCGGGTCCTCGCCGCGTACGGCGTACATGGCCGCCGGACCGCCGCTGTAGTAGACGCGGTCGGCCGCCCCGGACTCATGGACCTCGGTCACGGCGCAGTGCGCGGCCGAGGCGTCGGGGAGGTCGATCATGATGCGGGTCGAGTCGGCCGCGGCGAGGGCGTCCCGCAGAAAGGGCACACCGCCGCCGGTGAGCCGCCGCACCTCACCGCCGGTCAGCGCGGCGAGGGGGCGGTCGTGCCCCCACAGCCGCTTGAGGGTCGCGTCATGGAGCAGCATCGGGACGCCGTCCTGGGCCAGCCGCACATCGATCTCCACCGCACCGGCCCCCGCGAGCACCGCGGAGCGGACCGAGGCGAGGGTGTTCTCGCGGCACACATACGGGTCGCCGCGGTGGGCGACCGCCGTACACGCCGTGGCCGGCGCGGTCATCGGCCCGCGGCCGCCGTATAGGCGTCGATCTCGGCCGACAGCCGCGCCTTGCCCGCCGGGTCCAGGAAGGACGCCTCGACCGCGTTCTTCGCGAGGGCCGCGACGCCCGCCGCGTCCAGGTCCAGCAGCCGGGCCGCCACCGCGTACTCGGTGTTGAGGTCCGTGCCGAACATCGGCGGGTCGTCGCTGTTGATGGTCACCAGCGCCCCGGCCTCGACCATCTCCCGCAGCGGGTGCTCGTCCAGCGTGGCGACCGCGCGGGTGGCGATGTTGGAGGTGGGGCAGACCTCGAGCGGGATCCGGTGCTCGGCGAGATGCGCGAGCAGCTTCGGGTCGCGGGTGGCGCTGGTGCCGTGGCCGATGCGCTCCGCGCGCAGTTCGGTGAGCGCGTCCCAGATGGTCTGCGGGCCGGTGGTCTCGCCCGCGTGCGGGACGCTGTGCAGCCCGGCCGCGATGGCGCGGTCGAAGTACGGCTTGAACTGGGGGCGCGGCACGCCGATCTCAGGTCCGCCGAGACCGAAGCTGACCAGACCCGCCGGGCTCAGGTCACAGGCGATGCGGGCGGTCTCCTCGGCGGACTCCAGACCCGCCTCGCCGGGGATGTCGAAGCACCAGCGCAGCACGGTGCCCAGCTCGGCCTCCGCCGCCTTGCGGGCGTCCTCGATCGCCTCGACGAAGGCGACATCGGGGATGCCGCGCCGCGTGGAGCTGTACGGGGTGACGGTCAGCTCGGCGTAGCGGATGTTCTGCCGGGCCATGTCGCGCGCTATCTCGTAGGTGAGCAGCCGTACGTCGTCGGCGTCGCGGATCAGGTCGACGACGGAGAGGTAGACATCGATGAAGTGCGCGAAGTCGCGGAAGACGAAGTAGTCGGCGAGGGCTTCGGGGTCGGCGGGGACCTTGGAGTCGGGGTGGCGGGCGGCGAGCTCGGCCACGATGCGCGGGGACGCCGAGCCGACGTGGTGCACATGCAGTTCCGCCTTGGGAAGGCCGGCGATGAAGGTGGTGAGATCGGTCAACGGATCCTCCGGGAGGCGGCCGGCTGCGACGGGCTCCGGTCATCGTAATCGGGTGTCGGGGAGGGGGCGGCACGGGCCGTGAACGGGCCTGGGCACGGACCGCCGGTAGGGGGCGGGCACAGGCCGTAGCATGGGCGGACATCACCTGGGGGAGAGCATGGCCGACCAGCCCGACCAGCCCGACCAGCCCGAGCGTGCCGCACAGCCTGAGGGTTCCGCACAGCCCGAGCAGCCTGAGCGTGCCGACCAGCCCGAGCAGTCCGACTGGCCTGAGCGTGTCGTACAGCCCGAGCGTGCCGTACAGCCTGCTCAGCCCGCAGAGCCGAAGCGGCCCGAGCCGCGCGAGAGCGATCCGTGGGCCCCGCCGGAGCAGCGGGTGCCGCTGGACAAGCCGGCCGCCGCCCCGGCGGTCGGCGCGCCGCCGATACCGGGCCCGCCCCTCGTCCCGCAGCCGCCTCCGGTGCCCGGGCCGGGCCCGGTGATGGGGCCGGGTGCGGTGCCCCCGCCGCCTCAGGCGCCGACCGGCCCCGGCACGCCGAGCGCCTACCAGCCGCCGCCCGGGCCGTACGGGACGGGGCCGTACGCGCCCACCGGCTACGGTCAGCCCGGCTACGGTCAGCCCGGGTACGGCCAGACCGGGTACGGCCAGACCGGGTACGCCCAGCCCGGCTACGGCCAGACCGGATACGGCCAGCCCCCGTACGGAGCGCAGCCCGCCTACGGCTATCCGGGCTCCGGCTACCCGGGCCCGGCCTATGGGCCCGTCGCCTTCACCCCGGACAACGGCAACGGCACCGCCGCCCTGGTGCTGGGCATCGTCGGCACCGTCCTCTTCTTCAGCATCGTCTTCGGCGTCATCCTCGGCGTGCTCGCGATCATCTTCGGGGTGCTCGGCCGAGCCAAGGCCGAGCGAGGCGAGGCCGACAACGGCGGCCAGGCCCTGGCCGGACTCGTCCTCGGGGTGATCGCCGTGGTCGCGAGCGTCGTGATGATCTTCGTCTATATCGCGGAGGACAACGACGATCCGGACGACCCGTACGCGCAGGGACCCGGCTACACCCGCGGCGGCGCCGTCGTGGTCGTGGACGCCCCGGACGACAGCCGCTGACGGGCCTCCATCAGCGCGAAGCCCAGCAGATTCAGCCCGCGCCAGCGGGCCGGGTCCTGAGCCCGCTCGTCGTCCGCAGCCAGGCCGATGCCCCATATGCGGTCCATCGGGCTGGCCTCCACCAATACCCGCGCCCCTGTCCCCAGCAGATACTCGCGCAGCCGCGGATCCGCGCCGAACTTGTGCACGCTGCCCTCGACCACCAGCTCGAAGCGGTGCCGCTCCCACTCCGCCTGGTCGAAGCCGCGCACCGAACGGCCCGCGTCCTTGGCCTGCTTGGGATGGGTCGCCTCCAACGCCCGCCGCTCGGCGTCCGCGTCGCCGAGCAGCCGGGCCTTGCCCGCCATCATCCAATGCTCGGCCGTCGCATAACGGACACCGTCGACCACGAACTCCGAAGGCCACCACTGGCTGAAGCACCCGGGGCCCACACCGCCGCCGCGCGGCGCGCGATGGCCCCAGAACCATACGTACTTGAAGCGCTCGCCGCCTGCCGCCCGCTCGGTCAGCTCCGCCACCGAACGCGGCCCGCCGTCCGCTGAAACCGAAACCGTCTCCCCGTTCGTCTCCATGCTCGGATTTTCGCATCCGCCACTGACAGTGCGGAGAGAGAGCCGCCGCCGTGGGTGGGCCCGAGGACCGGTCAGCCCATAACATTGCACGGCACTTCATCAGGAGGGGAGACCACCCATGTCCGCTACCAACCCACAGCCCGGCCCGTACGACCCGAACCAGTACGGCACGCCCCAGCCGCCCAACCAGCCCCCGCAGTACCCCGCCGGCGGCTACCCGGCCGCGGGCCAGCCCGCTGCGGGCTACCCCGCCGCGCCGCCCGTCTACCCGGGGGCCACCGGGATGCCCATGCAGCAGAGCAACGGCATGGGGACCGCCTCGCTGGTGTGCGGCATCATCGGGCTGGTGTGCGGGATCACCTACTTCCTGTGGGTCTTCGCCATCATCCTGGGCATCCTCGCGATCATCTTCGGCGCGGTCGGCAAGGGCAAGGTGAGCCGCGGCGAGGCCAACAACGGCGGCTCGGCCACCGCGGGCCTGGTCTGCGGAATCCTCGGCATGGTCATCCCGGCCATCTACCTGATGGCGCTCGACGCCGCGATCGACTCCGTCTTCTAGCCCGTTCGTCCAGCTCGTTCGTTCAGCCCGAGCTTTCAGCCCCTTCGTCCGGCCCGGTCATCGAGCCGGTCCAAGGGGCCGGAATCGGAGGTGCCGGCACCGCCCCGACGGATTAGAGGTTCGCCGTGACGGGGCGGTCAGGCGACGGTGCGCGGTGACATGAGGAACTGACGCCGGCTCCGGTTTCTCAGCGGCTCCGGTTTCTTCGCAGGAGCCCCCACACAGCCCACAGCAACAGGCCGGACAGACACCAGCTCCCGAGCACGTCCAGCGGCCAGTGGTAGCCGCGCCGTACGAGCCCGATGCCCACGGCGAGGTTCAGCAGCGCCACCGCCCCGACGAGCGCGCGACGCGTCGGCGGACGCCGCAGATACGGGCGCAGCAGCAGAACGGCCGCGCCGTAGGCGACCGCGGCGGTGGCGGCGTGGCCGGAGGGGTAGAAGCCGGAGCCGTCCGCGAGAGGGCCGGGTGGGCCGGGGCGGTCGATCAGGGCCTTGACCGGCGTGACGAGGGCCGGGACCAGCGCCATCGCCACGGCGGCCGCCAGCGGCGGCAGCCACCAACGCGCCGCCCCCGCGCGCCGCTCCCGCCACACCACCCAGCCGAGCACGGCCGCGAGCACCGGCAGGGCCACGGCCATGTTGCCGAGGTCGGCGAAGAACTCGGCGGCGGGGGAGGGAAGGAGCGCGGCGCCGAACCCCGAGGACGCGGTGAGTGCCTTGGCCAGCCGCTCGTCGAGCGAGCGCAGCGGGCCGTGGGCGGCCACCTGCCAGGTGCACAGCGCGAACAGGGCCACCAGGGCGAGGACCGGAGCGAACGCAAAAATGATCGGCGGCCCCGGAACAGGGGGGGTGGTTCCGGGGCCGCCGTGGTGACCGGAACACCGCGCGCCCCGGGGGGTTTGGGGCGGGCGGCCATCCGATCGGTGAGGAGATCCGGAGCCGGAGGCTCCAGTGGTGTGCGCGAGGGCACAGCCGGGTCGGGGCTGGGGAAGCACCGGCTCGGCGTCGCTCGCAGTCCCCTGCGAGCGGGGTGTTTCTCTCATCTGCCACGACCGTACGGCAGCGAAGCCGCGCCCGACAGGCCGATCACCCAGCTGTCATCGCCCTCGCACATCTTCTTCACGCCGCCCATCGATCACTCACAGTCACAGCTGGCCGAACGCCTCTTCGAGAACGTCAAGACCCTCGTTCAGCAGCTCCTCGCCGATGACCAGGGGCGGCAGGAAACGCAGCACATTCCCATACGTACCGCAGGTCAGGACCAGCAGCCCCGCGGCGTGACAGGCCTTGGCCACCGCCGCCGTCGCCTCCGGGTTCGGGTCCTTGGAGCCGGACTTCACCAGCTCGATGGCGATCATGGCGCCGCGGCCACGGAGGTCGCCGATGATGTCGTGCTTGTCCTGAAGCGCGGCGAGACGGGTCTTCATGATGTGCTCGATGCGCTGGGCCTTGGCGTTGAGATCGAGGTCGCGCATGGTCTGGATGGCACCGAGCGCGGCGGCGCAGGCGACGGGGTTGCCGCCATAGGTGCCGCCGAGGCCGCTGGCGTGGGCCGCGTCCATGATCTCGGCGCGGCCGGTGACGGCGGCCAGGGGGAGGCCGCCGGCGATGCCCTTGGCGGTGGTGATGAGGTCGGGGACGAGGTTTTCGTGCTCGCTGGCGAACCACCTGCCGGTGCGGCAGAAGCCGGACTGGATCTCATCGGCGACGAAGACGATGCCGTTGGCGCGAGCGAAGTCGGCGATCTTGGGGAGGAAGCCCGGGGCGGGCTCGATGAAGCCGCCTTCGCCGAGGATGGGTTCGATGATGATGGCGGCGACGTTGTCGGGGCCGACCTGCTTGGTGATCATGTCGATGGCCTGGGCGGCGGCCTCGTCGGCGCAGTGCTCGGGGCCGGTGAGCCAGCGGTAGGGGTAGGCGACCGGGACGCGGTAGACCTCGGGCGCGAAGGGGCCGAAGCCGTGCTTGTACGGCATGTTCTTCGCGGTCAGCGCCATGGTGAGGTTGGTGCGGCCGTGGTAACCGTGGTCGAAGACGACGACGGCCTGGCGCTTGGTGTAGGCGCGGGCGACCTTGACGGCGTTCTCGACGGCTTCGGCGCCGGAATTGAAGAGGGCCGACTTCTTGGGGTGGTCGCCGGGGGTGAGGGCGGCCAGCTCCTCGCAGACCTGTACGTAGCCCTCGTAAGGGGTGACCATGAAGCAGGTGTGGGTGAAGTCGGCGAGCTGGGCGGTGGCACGGCGGACGACGGCCTCTGCACTGGAGCCGACGGAAGTCACGGCGATGCCCGAGCCGAAGTCGATCAGAGAATTGCCGTCCACATCCTCGATCACCCCGCCAGCCGCCCGCGCGGCGAACACCGGCATGACGGTCCCCACACCACTGGCCACCGCCGCGGTCTTGCGCGCGAGCAGCTCCTGGGACTTCGGGCCGGGGATCGCGGTGACGATACGGCGCTCCTGCGGGAGGGAGGGGCCTCCGGACAGTTCGGTCATGGGGTGCTCCAGGTGGTCCAGGGGGAATAACGGCGCTTTTACTCGCAGGCTAGGCGGGGTGCGGTGGGTGCGGCATGTTCCGTTCGGGAGCAGTGGGCGTGTTGCGTTGTCCTTGGCGGACATAGCGCGGAGCGTCGTCACTGCCGCTCTGCGGTCGCCTGTGGGACGTGGGAACGGCCGGGTCGCTGAACTCCCCGGCTGGGAACACTAGATTGGACGCTGTCGCGTCGGCGCGGTGACGCGAGGCGCGAGCACGGAGCACAGCCGGTCAGGGGGCAAGGGGCAGCAGATGGACACCGAGGGCACATTCGACTCACGCGGCACCCACCGCAACCCACCCCATCATCCGGCCACCCCACCCCCATTTCCTGCGCCGCTCCCCGCCCCGCCCGTCGGTCCTCCGCCCGCCGCGGGACCACCCTCGTATCCCCAGCAGGCACCACCGACCCCGCCCCAGCCGTCGGCCTCGCCGCCCGCGAGCCTCCCTGCGGGCCGGCCGCCGATGCCGCCGAGTCCGGCAACGGCCTCCTCCGGGGCGCGGCTACCCCTGATCGACTGGCTGCGCGTGCCCCGGACGGAGGCGGCTCCCGGGGTCTGGACGTATGGGCACAAGTCCAAGCTGCCTGAGGACCCCGATCGGATCCCCGGTCGCCGCCTGCTGAGTGGTGCGCTCATCGCTGCCCTCTGCGGCTGGCTGTTCTGGTCGTTGCTCTGGAACGGTTACCTCGGCAACTACTGGAATTGGCCTCTGTACTTGTTGACGCCCGATTCGTGGTACGAGCGGGGTGGTAATACCGATGCAGGGTGGTGGGCCCAGCGTGTGTACATCGGCCTGGTGTGGGTGGCGCTTGGTGTGATTTTTGGTCGTATCGGTCACTGGGACGAAGTCTGGCGCCGATATGCAGCCCCCCTCTTCCGCTGGGACGACACCGGCTCGCCCCCCGCCCCCACCAACCCCCAAGCCGACCCCGCCCAGTGGCCCGAGCTGCGCGCCGCCGGGGCGCACAGTGCTGCGGATCGGTTGGCCGAGGAGGTGCGGGCGGGGCGGATGAGTGATGTGGATCATGCGCGGATCCAGCGGGCGTGGCAGGTGGTGCGGGCCGGTCGGGACTCGCTCGCCGCGTTCACCGACACCGTGCTGCGCCACGGCGCCGCCGCGCACGCGCACCCTTCGGGCGCGCGGGATCTGCCCGCCCGTACGGCGGAGCACGACCTGGTCGCCCACCAGGTCCGCATCGGCACCGCCGCCGACGATCTCCGCAACCCCTATGAGCACCGCGGCGTAGGCCTCGCCCTCGACCCCGACGTGCTCGGCACATCGCTGCTGGCCGTCGGGCCGGCCGGGGCGGGGAAGACCGGGCGGCTGGTGCGGCCTGTGGTGGAGGCGCTGTGTCTGCAGGCGCTCGCGCGGCAGGTGGCGGTGGTGGCCGTGGGGACGGCGGGGTCGGGGCTCGGGGCGGATGACGCGTTCGACGTCGTGGTGAAGATCGGCCGCCCGGACTCCGCGTACGACCTCGACCTCTACGGCGGCACCAACGACCCCGACGAGGCCGCGGGCGTGCTCGCCGAGGCCCTGATCGGCGACATGGCCGCGTCGCTGCCGGGCGGGGACAGCCGCCGGGCGGGGACCGCGCTCGCCCAGCTGCTCGGCCCTTATCGCGCCGCCCACGGCCGCTTCCCGTCCGTGCCCGAGCTGCGCGAGCTGCTGGACGGCTCGAAGGCCGCGGTCGGCGCGCTCCGCGAGGCGCTGGACGCGGCCGGGCAGTCGGCGCAGGCGCGTGAGCTGGACGCGCGGGTGCGGCAGGCCGGCACGCCCGGTGACGTGGGGGCGCTGCTCGCCGACCGGATCGCGCTGCTGGACCGGCCCGTGTTCGCCGAGTTCTTCAATACGAGCGGCGACCGGCGGCCCTTCTCGCTGCGCGCCCTCGAGCATCCGCTGCGGGTGCGGATCGATCTGCCCGAGCGTGGTCATGTCGAGGCGTCCCGGATGCTGGCCCGCCTGGTTCTCGCGCAGTTCACCGAGTGCGCCGTGGGCCGCGCGGACCGGTCGCTCTTCGCCTGTCTGGTGCTCGACGACGCCTCGCACACGATCACCCCCGAGGCGCTGCGCGGTATCCAGCGGCTGCGTTCGGCCAACGCGGGGGTGGTGCTGACCCTGCGCACCCTTGACGACGTGCCCGACGCGCTGCGCAGCGCGCTGCTCGGCGCGGTCGGCTGTCGGATGGCCTACGCCGGGGTGACGACCTGGGACGGGGCGCGGTTCGCCGAGGTGTGGGGCACGGCGTGGGTCGAGGCGCGGGACGTCACCGATCGCCAGATCATCGCGGAGGCTCCCTTCACCAAGGTGATGCACTTCATCCGGAAGGTGGTCACCGGCAAGGCCGTGACGATCCAGTCGGTGACCGTCCGGAAGGTCGAGCGCGAGCGCTGGTCGGCTTCGGAGCTCGCGCACACGGTCCCCGCGGGGCACGCCGTGCTGTCGGTGACCTCCGTACGGGGCGAGAGCGGGCCGCCGGTGCTCGTGGATCTTCGCGGCTGACTTCCACACAGCGCAGTGTGGGGCATTTTGGTGGGGAGACTCCCGCCAAGATGTCCCGGCTGCCCGATATCCGCGCGCAGCCGAAAATCGACGTTCTTCGATTCCCCGTATTCATCCATTGAGGCAGAATCGGTTGCAGCCGTTCATACGGGACGGCGAAGTCCCCGTGTCGACGTCGACCGAAGGTGCCATGCCTCCCACCCTCGCCTCACTGGTCCACCACACCGCGCTGAAGCTCTCCGTGCTCGCGGGTGAGGACCGGTTGGAGACGCCCGTGCGCTGGGCGCATGTCAGCGAGCTCGCCGATCCCGTGCCCTATATGGAGGGCGGTGAGCTGCTGCTGACCACCGCCATGAAGCTCGACGCCGAGGACCCGGAGGCGATGGGCCGTTACGTGCGGCGGCTGGCCGGTGCCGGGGTGGTGGGGCTCGGGTTCGCGGTCGGGGTCAACTATGACGAGGTGCCCGCCGCACTCGTCGCCGCGGCGAAGGAGGAGGGCCTGCCGCTGCTGGAAGTGCCGCGGCGCACGCCCTTCATCGCCATCAGCAAGGCCGTGTCCGCGGCCATCGCCGCCGACCAGTACCGCTCGGTGACCGCCGGGTTCGAGGCGCAGCGCGAGCTGACACGGGCCGCGATCGGCGCCGAGGGGCCCGCCGTACTGCTCGCCCGGCTCGCGGCGCATCTCGACGGCTGGGCGGCGCTGTACGACGCCTCCGGCGCGGTGGTCGCCGCCGCCCCCGACTGGGCGGCCCGGCGGGCCGCCAGGCTCACCGCCGACGTGGAGCGGCTGCTTGCCCGGCCGGCCCCCGCCAGCGCCGTCCTCGGTGGAGGTGCCGAAGGCGGAGAGGGAGATGGCGGGGAAGGGGGCGATGGTGCGGATTCGGCCAGTGAGGCGGCCACGGACCGGGTGGAGCTGCAGTCGCTGGGCACCGGCCGCCGCACCCGCGGCGTTCTCGCGGTCGGTACGGGCGCGCCCCTCGGCACCGCCGAGCGCTACGCCGTGCATTCGGCGGTGGCGCTGCTGACGCTCACCACCGAGCGTTCCCGCGCCCTGCACGAGGCCGAGCAGCGGCTCGGCACCGCCGTGCTGCGGATGCTGCTCGCGGGCGAGCCGGACCATGCGCGGGCGGTCGCGGGGCAGTTGTACGGCGGTCTGCTCGACGCGCCGTTCCGGATGCTCGTCGCCGAGGGCGCTCCTGGCAGCGGGCCGCAGCAGCCGGGCGCGACAGCCGCCGCCGGCGGCGGCATACAGGAGACGTCGGGGGAGAGCCTGCCGGACACCGTCCCGGACAGCACAAACGCAGGCGGGACGGCCCGTACTGTCCCGGCCGCCGAGGCGGCCCCCGCCGACGCCCGCCTCGGCTCGCTCGCCGACGCCATGGAGACGGCTGCTGCCCGCACCGGCGAGGCCGTGCTGGTGGTGCCCGACGGCGGGCGCCTTGTCGTGCTGGCTCCGGACGGCGGCGCCGCGGTCTCCGTCTGCGCCGAGTACGCCAAGGCGGTCGAGAGCCGCCGCGGTGCCGCGGTCCGCCCGCGTGACCGCAGCGCCGTGCCCCCGGGCGACGACCTTGTTATAGGGCTGTCCGCCCCGGCGGGTCCGACGGCCGCCGCGGCCGCCTACCGCCAGGCTGAGCAGGCGCTCTCGGTGGCCAGGCGGCGCGGCCGGATGCTGGTCGAGCACGAGGAGGTCGCCGCGGGCTCGGTGTTGCCGCTGCTGGCCGACGACGCCGTACGGGCCTTCGCCGACGGCATGCTGCGGGCGCTGCGGGAGCACGACGCGACGGGCCGCGGCGACCTGGTGGCCTCCCTGCGGGCCTGGCTGTCCCGGCACGGCCAGTGGGACGCGGCGGCCGCCGACCTGGGCGTGCACCGGCACACCCTCCGCTACCGGATGCGCCGCGTCGAGGAGATCCTGGGGCGGTCGCTGGACGACCCGGATGTGCGCATGGAGCTGTGGCTGGCCCTCAAGGCGACCGCGCAAGGAGCCCAGCACGGCTGAGGCGCAATACGGGCGTCAACCCCGTACGCCCCGCCCACCCCACCAATGCGGCGCGAGGCGGCGGCCGACTGCTACGCACCGGACAAACAGCTTCCGGCCGTCCCGCGCCTACGGTGGAGGTGGAGACACCTCCGCACCATCACCCCACCACTTCCGGAAGGGTCGGGATCCGCCGTGCCAGACACAAACGAAGCCGTCACCCACGCGTTCTGGCTCGCCGGCCGCGAGGCCACGGGCGAGAACACCTTCGAGGTCACGTCCCCCTGGGACGGGCGCGTCGTCGGCGCGGTGAGCATTCCCACCGAGGCTCAGGTCGAGGAGGCCGTCGCGGCCGCCGCGGCCGTCCAGGACGACTTCGCCGCCACCCCGGCGTACGTGCGGGCCGCCGCCCTCGACCATGTCTCGCGGCGGCTCGCCGAGCGCGCCGAGGAGATCGCGCGGCTCATCTCCGCCGAGAACGGCAAGCCCCTGAAGTGGGCGCGCGGTGAGGTCGGCCGGGCCGTGTCCGTGTTCCGGTTCGCCGCCGAGGAGGCCCGCCGGTTCAACGGCGGGGACGCGCAGCGGCTGGACACCGACCCGGGCGGCACCGGGCGGCTGGCGCTGACCCGCCGCTTCCCGCGCGGGGTCGTGCTGGGCATCGCGCCGTTCAACTTCCCGCTGAACCTGTGCGCCCACAAGGTCGCCCCGGCGCTGGCCGTCGGCGCGCCGATCATCCTCAAGCCGGCCCCGGCCACGCCGCTGTCCGCGCTGCTCCTCGGTGAACTGCTGGCCGAGACCGATCTGCCCGCGGGCTCCTGGAGCGTGCTGCCGGTGCCCAACGACCGGATGCCCGCACTGGTCCAGGATGAGCGGCTGCCGGTCATCTCCTTCACCGGCTCCGACAAGGTCGGCTACGCCATCAAGCAGTCCGTGCCGCTCAAGCACTGCACCCTGGAGCTCGGCGGCAACGGCGCCGCGGTCGTGCTGGGCGACTACACCTCCGAGGTCGGCCTGCAGTGGGCGGCGGGCCGCATCGGGACCTTCTCCAACTACCAGGCCGGGCAGTCCTGCATCTCCGTGCAGCGGGTGATCGCGGACGTGTCCGTCTACGAGCGGCTCGTACCGAAGATCGTCGAGGCCGTCGAGGCCCAGGTCACCGGCGACCCCTCCGACGAGGCGACCGACGTCGGCCCGCTGGTCAGCGAGGACGCCGCCAAGCGTGTCGAGGCCTGGGTGGAGGAGGCGGTCCAGGGCGGGGCGAAGGTGCTGACGGGCGGCAAGCGCGAGGGCGCGGCCTACGCCCCGACGGTCCTCGCCGATGTGCCCGCCGACGCCCAGGTCTCCTGCGAGGAGGTCTTCGGCCCGGTGCTCATCGTCCGCAAGGTGGCGGGCGAGGAGGAGGCCTTCGCCGCGGTCAACGACTCCAAGTACGGGCTTCAGGCGGGCGTCTTCACCCACGATCTGCAGACCGCCTTCCGCGCCCACCGCGCGCTGGAGGTCGGCGGTGTGATCGTGGGCGACGTCCCGTCGTACCGCGCCGACCAGATGCCGTACGGCGGCACCAAGAAGTCCGGCGAGGGCCGTGAGGGCGTGCGCTACGCGATGGAGGACTACACCTACGAGAGGGTCCTCGTCCTCACCGGCCTCGACCTGTGAGCCGCGCCTGACGCGCTGATGCGTCTGACCCCGGTCCGGCCTCATGATGAGCGCCCACGCGGAGGGTGACGTAGGTCCTCCGCGTGGGCGCGTGGCCCGTCATACCGGGCCGGGCCCGTCGTATCGGGCCGGGCCCGTCCTATGGCTGCTCCGGACCCTCAACCGGAGAAGCCGAGACGAGCCAGTCTCAGTGCCCCGCGCAGCGTGATGTGCAGGTCATGCACGCCCGTCGGGGGAGTGGGCAGGGTGGCGCCCACGGTGGTGTAGCGGTACGGGTCGCCGGTCGGCGGGATGGCGACCGAGGCGAGCGTGGTGCCGTCGGACAGATGCAGTTCGACCGCCGCCGCATCGGCCGCCCCCGCCTCCGTACCAGCCCCCGTACCCTCCGGGTCCTGCGCGCGTGCCGCCTCCACGGTGACCGTCCGCGCGCCCGCCCCGAAGTCGCAGGCGCGGAAGAGGAGCCGGCCGATCGTGTCGTCCGCGCCGGCCACCGCGTCGCCGCGCACCTTGGTCAGGT
This sequence comes from Streptomyces sp. NPDC000941, assembly GCF_053599555.1. Classification (NCBI taxonomy): domain Bacteria; kingdom Bacillati; phylum Actinomycetota; class Actinomycetes; order Kitasatosporales; family Streptomycetaceae; genus Streptomyces; species Streptomyces sp. NPDC000941. The sequence continues at coordinate 22,351 of NZ_JBSFMM010000115.1, read as the reverse complement.
CCACCAGCCTGATCCCGTCGGCCGAGTCGAAGTCCGCCGCGGCAAGGCCCCGCTCCAGCACCGGGCGCGGGGCGGGCGGCGGGCCGTCGACGGCGATGGTGGCGGTGCGCCGGATGTCCGCGCTGGACGCGCCGGCGTGGATCTCGTACGTGCCCGGGTCGACGGTCCAGCGGCCGTGTGCCACATCCCAGAAGCCCAGCGCCTCGTCGACCGGGACGGTGAAGAACAGCCGCGCCGTCTCGCCCTGGCGCAGCGGGACCCGGCGGTGGGCGATGAGCCGGCGGTGCGGGCGCGGGACCCGCGCACCCGGGGCGCTGACGTAGAGCTGCGCCACCTCGTCGCCGTCGTACGGGCCGACGTTGGTGACCTCGCACTCCACCGCGAGCACGGCCCCCTCACCCTCACCCTCATGCGCGGTCCGCTGCACCGAAAGGTCCCCGTACGCGAAGCGGGTGTACGACAGGCCGTGCCCGAACGGGAACAGCGGTGCGCCGTCGAAGTACAGATAGGTCGCGCGGGACGCGATGATGTCGTAGTCGAGCAGGTCCGGCAGCTCCTCCTCGCCGGCGTACCAGGTCTGCGGCAGCCGGCCGGCCGGTGAGACATCGCCGAACAGCACCCGGGCGAGCCCGGTCCCCGCCGCCTGGCCGCCGTGCGCGGTCCACAGCAGCGCGGGCAGTACATCGGCGGCCTCGCCCACCGCGTACGGATAGCTCGAGACCAGCACCAGGGCGGTGCGCGGATTGGCGGCGTGGGCGGCGCGCCACAGCCGGTCCTGCTGGGCGGGCAGGGCGAGGGTGGCGCGGTCCTCGGTCTCGCGGCCGTTGATATGGGGGTCGTTGCCCGTCAGGACCAGCACGGTGGTGGCCTCCGCGGCGGCCCGCGCGACCGCGTCCTCGCCGCGTTCGACGACCTCCAGCGTGAAGACCTCCGCCTTCGCGACCTCCGCTTCCGCGACCTCCGCTGATCCATCCGACGCGGCAACCTTCAGGCCCTCGGCGGCGACACAGACGTACCCGCCCGTTCCCCTGTGCCGGAGGAGATGTCCGTCGCCGTGCCGCTCCAGCGTGAACGTCTCCTGGACCACCCAGCCCCCGGGCTGCTCGGCCGCGGCCCGTACGAACCCGTCCTCGGCCACGGTCAGATAGCGCCCCGACGGCGCGCGCAGCGTGAGCACGCCGCCGCCCCAGTCGGCCAGGGCCAGATCGGTGGGCGCGGGACCGACGGTCAGCGGCGGCAGATCGGTGCGCCCGGCCGTGTGCGCCGGGTTGAGCGAGCCCTCCCGCGCCCGTTCCCCGACCTCCGTGTCCGCCGGGACCCGCACCCACCCCGCCGCGGCGCGCAGCCGCACGGTGTCCGTCCCCTCCACGAACACCACACGCTCCGCGCCGAGCCGTCTCCCCAGCGCCTCGCGCGGTGTGCTGCGGCGGATCAGGCTGCCGCTGTACCAGTCGAGCTTGCACTCGTCCGCGAGCGGGCCGACCACCGCGACGGTGCCCGCCGTGGCGTCGGACAGCGGCAGCAGCCCGTCGTTCTTGAGCAGGACGACGGCCTGTTCGGCGGCCTCCAGGGCGAGTGCCCGGTGCCCCGGCGTATCGAACCCGGCCGCCTCCACCGCCTCCACCACCTCCACAGCCTCTGTGGGCGGGTCGAACTCCCCCAGCGCGCACCGCATTGCCAGCAGCCGCCGTACCGCCACCTCGACGACCGATGCGTCGATCAGCCCGCGCCGCAGCGCGCCCCGCACCCGCTCGACGGTCTTCGACGCGTCCTGGTCGTGGTCGGTGAAGCTGTCCACCCCGGCCAGCAGGGCCGCGGCCACCGCCTCCTCATGCGTGTCGAAGTAGTGCTCGGAGTCCACCAGGTTGGAGGGCGCGCCCGCGTCGGAGCACACCACCAGCTCCTGTTCGGTCCAGGTGCGCAAATGCTCCCGCAGATACGGGGAGACGTGGTTGGGCCGCCCGTTGACCAGGTTGTACGCGGGCATCACACCCGCCACCGAGCCCGCCCGCACCGCCCCGCGGAAGGCCGCGAGGTCGTACTCGTGCAGTACGCGCGGCCGTACCGAGGAGGAGGTGGTGTCCCGGTGGGTCTCGTTGTTGTGCGCCAGCCAGTGTTTGAGGACGGGCGCGGTGCGCCAGCGGGCCGGGTCGTCGCCGCGCAGCCCGCGCGTGTACGCGGCGGCCAGCGCCGAGGTGAGGTACGGATCCTCGGCGTAGCCCTCCTCGTTGCGGCCCCAGCGCGGGTCGCGCAGCAGATTCACCACCGGCGCCCACACATTGAGCCCCACCCGTTCGTCGCGGGCGCGCATGGCCCGTACCTCGGTGCCCACCGCCTCGCCGATCCGCCGCAGCAGCTCGGGGTGCCAGGTCGCGCCGAGCCCCACCGCCTGGGGAAAGACCGTCGCGGGCCCCATCCAGGCCACGCCGTGCAGCGCCTCCTGGCCGGTGCGGAAGGCCGCCAGGCCCAGCCGTTCCACCGCGGGCGCGAACTGGTGCAGCATCGCGATCCGCTCGTCGAGGGTGAGCCGCGCCAGCAGGTCCGCCACCCGCTCGCCGTCGGGCAGCCGCAGATCGCGAAAGGCCGGGCAGGGCGTACTCGTCGACTCGCTGGTGGCCTGGCAGCCGCTCACGCGCGGATCCCCTCACGGTCGTGTCAGTGGGGTCGGGAGGTCAATGTCATTCGAAGCGCTTCGATGCTGATCTGGTGTCACCCGGATGTCAAGGCTCGAAGTGGCAACAACCCTACGGCGTCATGAAGTTGCGGGAATAGTCATGATGAAGCAGACCACCTCAGAACTCCGCAGACCCTCTCAGACTGCCTCGATATGCGGCTCCGCCGCGTGGCCAACCAATCTTTTGCGTACCGCTCTTGCGCGGCCTCACCCCCCGACTTAACCTCAGCGCAATATCGAAGCGCTTCGACCATCGGTCGCACGGCGGGTACGCCACGAAGGGTTGACGCAATGCCGAACTCCCAGGCTTCGGCCTCCACTTCCACTCCGAGCCGGAGAACCGTCCTGTCCTCCGCGGCCGTCGCCGCGGTGGCCGTCGCGGGAGGGGTCCCGCTGCTGTCCGCGTGCTCCACCGAGGAGTCCACCGGCAAGGGCGGTACGACATCCGGCAAGGACCTGAAGAAGCTGCTGCCGACCTATGCGGCCTCCCAGGTGGTGAAGCCCGACATCCCGAGCGTGAACGGCTCGAGCCCCGGATTCACCCAGGCCAAGCCCACCGCCGAGCTGGTCGCCTCCGTCAAGGGCAAACCCGGCAAGGGCGGCAGCTACACCGTCTTCGAACCGCTGTGGGGCACCCCGCCGCCCAAGAACAGCGCCTACTACAAGGCCGTCAACGAAGCCCTGGGCGCGAAGATCACCTTCCAGCCGCAGGACGGCAACACGTACGGCGAAAAGCTCAGCGCCGTCCTGGCCTCCGGGGACATCGCGGACATCGTGATGATCCCGCAGTGGGAGATGGGCGGAAAGCTGATGGGCGCCATCAGCGCCAAGTTCGCCGACCTGGGCCCGTATCTCTCCGGCGACAAGGTCAAGAAGTACCCCAACCTCGCCGCCATCCCCACCGCCGCCTGGCAGATGTCGGTCTTCGGCGGCAAGCTCCGCGGTCTGCCCATGCCCGCCCGCCCGCTCAGCGGTGTGATCCCCTTCTACCGGGAGGACATCTTCAAGAAGGAGGGCTACGAGGTTCCCAAGAGCGCCGATGAATTCCTCGCCCTCGCCAAGGAGATCACCCGGCCCAAGAGCAAGGTGTGGGCGTGCGAGGACATGTGGTGGTCGGCGCAGATCATCTTCGGCTGCCCGGGGGAGAAGCCGTTCTACTGGGTGGAGAAGGACGGCAAGCTCGTCCACAAGGTCGAGCTGGACAACTACCTCGAGGCCCTGGAGTGGTGCCGCAAGCTCTTCAAGAGCGGCTATGTCCACCCCGACGCGGTCGCGGGCAAGGCCAACGACACACTCACCCGCTTCACCTCCGGCCAGTCGCTCATCATGAACGACGGCGACGCCAAGTGGTACGGCGCCACCTTCGAACAGGCCGAGCCCAACCCCGGCTTCAAGATCCAGGGGATGGACTACTTCGGCGCCGACGGCGGCGACCCCACCCTCTACCTGGGCCCGCCCGCGAACATCTGGTCCTTCCTCAACAAGAACCTCTCCAAGGACCGGATCGAGGAGATCCTGGCCGTCGCCGACTTCATCGCCGCGCCCTACGGCACCAAGGAGCAGCGGCTGATCGACTACGGCGTCGAGGGCGTGCACCACACCTTGAAGCACGGCGCCCCGGTCAAGAACTCCAAGGGTGTCACCGAGGTCCAGGACACCTACCGCTTCATCGTCTCGCCCGAGGCCACCGTCGCGTACCCGGACTTCCCGCAGATGGTGAAGGACTACTGCGGCTGGATGCAGCGCATGGGCAAGTTCGCCAAGAAGCCCGTCTTCTACGGCATGCAGATCCAGGAGCCCAACCGCTACGCCTCCCTCTACACCCCCTTCGAGGACCTGGCCAAGGACGTCGTACGCGGCCGCAAGTCGATCCGCGACGCGCAGAGCGCCATCAGCGACTGGCGCAGCGGCGGCGGTGACAAGCTCCGCGACTGGTACGCGAAGCTCCTCGACAAGAACGGCAGCGGCGCCTGATGGCACTGGACACCGGCAGCCGGGCCGGTGAACCGCGCCGCGCGAGATCCGCGCGGCGCGGCGGCCCCGACGGCCCCGCCGCGTCCGGGCCGCCGACCGCCCCGCGGCCCGCCGTGCCGGACGGCGGCATCCGGTGGTGGCAGCGGCTGCGCCGGGACCGCACCCTGTTGCTGATGGTGGCGCCCGCCGTCGGCCTGCTGGCGCTGTTCAACTACGTCCCGCTGATCTGGACCACGGTCGCCTTCAAGGACTACGACCCGTTCACCCAGGGCCTGTGGACCAGCCCCTGGGTCGGCCTCGACAACTTCACCCTCCTCTTCGACGACAGCCGCTTCTGGGACGCCTTCGCCAACACCCTCGGCATCACCTTCATCCAGCTGGTCCTCTTCTTCCCCCTCACCATCGCGCTCGCCCTGCTGGTCAACAGCGTGCTCAGCCAGCGGATCCGGGGGCTGGTGCAGTCGATCCTCTATCTGCCGCACTTCTTCTCCTGGGTGCTGGTCATCACGGTCTTCCAGCAGATGCTGGGCGGCGCCGGGCTGCTCGCCCAGCAGCTGCGCCAACACGGGTACGAGGGCTTCGACCTGATGACCGACCCCGGCGTCTTCAAGTTCCTGGTCACCGCGCAGCTGGTGTGGAAGGACGGCGGCTGGGGTGTCATCGTCTTCCTCGCCGCCCTCTCCGCCGTCAGCCAGGACCTGTACGAGGCGGCGGCGGTGGACGGGGCGAACCGCTGGCGGCGGATGTGGCATGTCACGCTGCCCGCGCTGCGCCCGGTGATCGCCCTGCTGCTGGTGCTGCGCGTCGGCGACTCGCTCACCGTGGGCTTCGAACAGATCCTGCTGCAGCGCGACGCGGTGGGGCCGGGCGCCTCCGAGGTCTTCGACACCTATGTGTGGTGGGTCGGCATCGCCAACACCGACTACGGGATCGCCGCCGCGGGCGGCCTGATCAAGGGCGCCTTCAGCCTGGTGCTCGTCCTGATCGCCAACAAAGTCGCTCACATGCTCGGCGAGCAGGGGGTCTACCAGAAATGACAGCGATATGACGGCGACTGTGCAGAAGGCCGCCGCCCCGCCCGCGCCGCCACGCCGCGACAGCAGACGCCCGGTGTGGGAGGAGAAGCCGAGCAAGGCCGGCCAGGGAGCCAAGGGCGCCACCCTGGTCGGGGTGTGCCTGGCGATCCTCGGGCCGCTGTGGGTGGTGGTGGTCACCAGCCTCTCCGACCAGAAGGCCATCACCGACGCCGGCGGGCTGGTCATCGTGCCCAAGACGATCACCTTCCGGGCGTACTCCGAACTGCTCGGCGGCGGCACGGTCACCCGCGCGGCGATCGTCAGCCTCGCTCTGACGGCCGTGGGCACGGTGATCAGTACGGTGGTCTCGATCCTGTGCGCGTACGGACTGTCGCGCCGTGGGTCATTCCTGCACCGGCCGATCCTGATGGTGCTGCTGGTCACCATGTTCTTCAACGCCGGTCTGATCCCGACCTATCTGCTGGTCACCGGGGTCGGTCTGGAGGGCAGCTACTGGTCGATGATCCTGCCCAGCGCCATCTCGGTCTTCAACATCCTGGTGCTGCGCTCCTTCTTCCAGACCACCGCGCCCGAGCTGATCGACAGCGCCCGGATCGATGGCGCGGGGGAGTGGCGGATCCTGCTGCAGATCGTGATGCCGCTGTCCAAGGCGGTCATCGCGGTCGTCTCGCTCTTCTACGCGGTCGGCTACTGGAGCCAGTGGTTCAACGCGATGCTCTACCTCAACGACCAGGACATGTGGCCGCTGCAGATGATCCTGCGCCAGCTGGTCATCAAGCAGCAGGCGCCCCAGGGCATGTCCCAGATGATCTCCAGCAGCCAGGTCCCGGGCCTGGCGGTCCAGATGGCCGTGATGGTGCTCGCGCTGATCCCGGTCGTGGTGCTCTACCCCCTCGTCCAGAAGCACTTCACCAAGGGCATGCTCACCGGCGCCATCAAGGGCTAGCCCCGCGCCACTTTCTTTTGTCGGCCGACCAGAAGCGAGAGCGAGAGCGATGCCCGAGCTGAGCGATGCCACCCGCGGCCGCATCCTCTACGGCGGCGACTACAACCCCGAGCAGTGGCCGCGGAGCGTCTGGCGCGAGGACGTACGGCTGATGCGCGAGGCCCGGGTCACCACCGCCACCGTCGGGGTCTTCTCCTGGGCCAGGCTGGAACCGCGCCCCGGCGCCCGCGACTTCGGCTGGCTGGACGAGGTCCTGGATCTGCTCCACGAGGGCGGGATCGAGGTGTGCCTGGCCACCCCGACCGCCTCCCCGCCCCCGTGGATGGGCGCCCGCCACCCCGAGACCCTGCCGCGCGACGAGCGAGGCGCCACCGTCTGGTACGGCGCGCGCAACCAGTTCTGCGCCTCCTCCCCGCTCTACCGCGAGTACGCGCTGCGTATCACCGAGGACCTGGCGGAGCGCTTCGGCGGCCACCCGGCGGTGCGTATGTGGCACGTCGGCAACGAATACTCCACCCACTGCTGGTGCGATATCACCGCCCGCCACTTCCGCCGCTGGCTGCGCACCCGGTACGGCGGTCTCGACGCGCTCAACGAGGCGTGGGGCACGGCCTTCTGGAGCCAGCGCTACGACTCCTGGGAGGAGATCATTCCGCCCCGCCGCGCCCAGTATCTGATCAACCCCACCCAGGCGCTGGACTTCCGCCGCTTCACCAGCGACGCCCTGCTGGAGTGCTTCACCGCCGAACGCGACGTCCTGGCCGCCCGCACCCCGCACATCCCGGTCACCACCAACTTCATGCCGCTGTTCATCGGCCAGGACGGCTGGGCGTGGGCGGCCGAGGAGGACGTGGTCTCCGTCGACATCTACCCCGACCCCAAGGACCCGCACGCCGCCGCGTACGGGGCGATGGTCCAGGACCTCACCCGCTCCCAGGCCGGCGGCCCCTGGGTGCTCATGGAGCAGGCGGCAGGACCGGTCAACTGGCGCGGCGTCAACCACCCCAAGCCGCCCGGGATGATGCGCATGTGGTCGCTGCAGGCAGTGGCGCGCGGCGCGGACGCCGTCTGCTTCTTCCAGTGGCGGCAGTCGCGGCAGGGCAGCGAGAAATTCCACTCCGGGATGGTGCCGCACGCCGGTGAACACAGCCGCACCTTCCAGCAGGTGCGCGGGCTCGGCGCCGAACTGCGCCGGCTCGGCGGCGTCGGCGGCGTCGTCGGCCGCGGCGTCCCCGCCGGCGCCGCGATCCTGCACGACTGGCACGCCTGGTGGGCGACCGTCCAGGACGGCCGCCCCTCCGCCCGGCTCGACTACCCCCAGCTCGTACGCGCCTGGCACCGGGCCCTGTGGGAGCAGAACCTCACCACCGACTTCGCCCACCCACACGCCGACCTCACCGACTACGCCCTGGTCGCCGTCCCCCACCTCTACTTGCTCACCGACGAGGCGCTGGACAACCTCGTCGGCTATGTACGCGGCGGCGGCACCGTGGTCTGCGGCTTCTTCACCGGCGTCGCCGACGAGGACGACCGGGTCCGCCCGGGCGGCGTCGACCAGCGGCTCCGCGACCTCCTCGGCATCCGTACGGTCCACGAATGGTGGCCGCTCGACGAGGGCGAAACCCTCACCGTCCACGGCCCCTCCTGGCCCGCCGGCTTCACCGCCACCCTCTGGTCCGAGGACCTGGAGCCGTCCACCGCCGAGACCGTCGCCCGGATCAAGGGCGGCGAACTCGACGGCGGGCCCGCCATCACCCGCAACCGCCACGGCGCCGGCACCGCCTGGTACGTCTCCACCCTGCCCGAACCCGCCGCGCTGCGCGCCCTGCTGGCCCGCGCCGCCGACGAGGCGGGGCTGCGGCCACCGCTGCCCGGGCTCCCCGAGGGTGTGGAGGCCGTGTTCCGCGGTGAGCACCTGTTCCTCCTCAACCACGGCCGCACCCCCGCGGTCGTCCCCCTCCCGTCCGCGCGGACCGATCTGCTCACCGGCCGCGTGTACGACACCGAGGTCGGCCTCGACCGCTCCGCGGCCGTGGTCCTGGCCCCGCTCGATTCCCCCCACCCGAAGGGAGCAGCACCGTGCACCGAAAGGCTCGAAAGCTCTTCCTGACCCCGCTGTTCGCGCTCCTCGCGCTCATCGGCTTCGCCGCCGCCCCCGCCCACGCCGCCACCTGGTCCTCCTCGGACCAGTGGGGCAACTGGTCCAACGGCGGCTACACGCTCTACAACAACATCTGGGGCTCCGGCGCCGGAGCGCAGACCATCTGGGCCAACTCGTACACCGACTGGGGCGTCTGGGCCAACCACCCCAACACCGGCGGCATCAAGTCCTACCCCAACGCCAAGCGGGTCGTCGGCAAGAAGGTCAGCGCCCTGGGCAGCCTGAACAGCAGCTACAACGTCACCGTGCCGTCCTCGGGCGCGTACAACACCTCGTACGACATCTGGGACACCAACTACGACTACGAGATCATGCTCTGGATGAACAAGACCGGCCCGGTCGGTCCGCTCGGCACCTCCCAGGGCAGCCTCACCCTCGGCGGCCACAGCTGGACCGTCTACAAGGGCAGCAACGGCGCCAATGAGGTCTTCTCCTTCATCCGCACTTCAAACTCCAGCTCCGGCTCCGTGGACATCAAGTCCATCGTGAACTGGATCAAGAACACCAAGGGCTGGTTCGGCGATGTGACCATCGGCGACGTCCAGTTCGGCTACGAGATCACCTCCTCGGCCGGCGGTCTGGACTTCAAGACCAACAGCTTCGGCGTCTCCTTCAGCTGATCCCACTGCCCGACCGTGTGCCGCCGTTCCCCCAGGGGCGGCGGCACTCGCCGTACCCCTCCGGTTGTGGCCCCAGGCGCCGCGCGTACTCCCCGGGTTGCGGCGCGGGCCCGCTCGCTCCGCCGTACGGAGGAAGGGCCTGTACTCGAGGCGGCCCTAGGGCGTGTAGCAGTCGTTCGATTGGCCTGAGGACCCCGGGTGTTCCTGGGCGGGCGAGCCGGAGTTTCTGGATCGCCCGTTCGATGCATTCATGCGATCGGGTGAGATGTCCGGTGGAGCTGTTGCCGGTGGGGGCGATGGCGCTACGGTGCAGTCCTGGCCGCGAATCGTCATACCGCGTCGGCCTGCCAACAGAACAGGGAGCGGACTCCACGGCTCCCATGAACCCAACGCCCCGCGCCCGGGAAGCGACGCGGGGTCCCTGCCCCGGCCGGGTCCACACCGCCCGGAAAGCGTCCGGCAGGGCGGCCTCCACCGCGCCAGACCCTCCCCCAGCTACCGCTGGGAGGTGCCCCCTGCATCCAGCGGCGTCGACAGCAGCAGGAACCGAACACGATCGGCACCGACCGCACCACGCGGCCGGAAACGGCTCACACCCGCGGGACTCCAACCCCCGCTACTGCACCGACGCGAGCCATCTATCCGACGTCGCCCCGGATCAGCCAGGACGACCCAGGAAACCCAAGCCGATCAGAGACGCTGAGCGCATGGTCCTCCAAGGCTCTGTCGCCTGCCTCCGGCCGCCGCGCGGCCGGTGGGCGGACGCGCTGGCGGCCGTGTGCACGATGTCGTGGGCCACCACATCTCTCTCATCAGCGTCCAGTCCGCGGCCGCCCTGCACCGGCTCGAGAAGCACCCGGAGCAGGCCGGGGCGGCCCTCGCCGCGATCAAGTCGTCCAGCCGCGAGGCGCTGCGCGAACTGCGGGCGACCCTCGGGGTGCTGCGGCAGATCGACGAGGAGGCGCCCACGGCGCCGCCGCCGGGCCTGGCCCGGATCGGCGAACTCGTCGAGTCGGCGCGGTCGGCCGGGTTCGATGTACGCGCGCACACCAACGGCGAGCCGCAGCCGCTGCCCACCGAAGTGGAGCTCGCCGGCTACCGCATCGTCCAGGAATCACTCACCAATGTGACCCGGCATTCCCGGGCCACCGCCGTCACCGTCCATGTCTCATACGCGCCCCGCGAGGTCCGGATCGAGATCACGGACAACGGGCGGGGCCCGGCCCGCACCGTGCCGGGCAGCGGCATCAGCGGCATGCGCGAGCGCGCACGCGCGCTGGGCGGCGAACTGATCACGCGTCCAGGCCGGGACGGCGGATTCGCCGTACGGGCCCGGCTGCCGCACGGGAACGGAGCGCCCCGACAACCATGATCAAGGTCTTGCTCGCGGACGACCAGCGGCTGGTGCGGGCCGGGTTCCGGTCGATCCTGGAGGACGAGGACGACATCACGGTGGTGGCCGAGGCGGGCGACGGCGACGAGGCCGTCGCGGCCTGCCGCGAAACGCACCCCGACGTGGCGCTGCTGGACATCCGGATGCCCGGGACCGACGGCCTTCAGGCCGCCGGGCGGATCACCGCCGACCCCCGCCTGGAGGGCGTCAAGGTCGTCATCCTGACCACCTTCGACCTGGACGACTACATCTACGGCGCGCTGCGCGCCGGCGCCACCGGCTTCCTGGTCAAGGACACCGAACCGGAGGAGCTGATCCACGCCGTACGGGTGGCGCACCGCGGCGACGCGCTGATCAGCCCCTCCGTCACCCGCCGGCTCATCGCGGAGTTCGCCGGCCGGGTCCGGGCCCCCGACCCCGGCCCGCGGCTGCGCGCGCTCACCGACCGCGAGCGGGAGGTGATGCGGCTGGTGGCCGCCGGGCTGACGAACGACGAGATCGCCGCCCGCCTGGTGCTCGCCCCGGCCACCGCCAAGACCCATGTCAGCCGCATCATGACCAAGCTGGACGTCCGGGACCGCTCCCAACTGGTGGTGCTGGCCTATGAGTCGGGCATGGTCAACCCCCGCTGGCTGACGCCCTGGCCACCCGACCGGGGGAGTACGTCGGCCGGGTGCCCGCCAACCGCTGGGGTACCGCGAGTGTCCGCCAGGGGCTGACGCCCCGGGGCGGACCGGGCCCGGATGCTTCGGGGCATGAAGTCTCCGCCACGCGACACGACCGCGACCACCGAGCCCGACGCGGGCCGACCCCGGGGCCGACCCTCAGGCCGATCCCCGGGCCGGCCCCCGGGCCGTACGGGCGCCTTCGGACGCCTCGCCGCCTGGTCCCAGAGCCACCGCTGGGGCGCCCTGCTGCTGTGGATCCTCGTGGTGGCCGCGATCACCGTCGGATCGCAGGCGGCCGGCAGCGCGTACCGCAATGACTTCGCCCTGCCAGGCACCGACTCGCAGACCGCCACCGACCTGCTGACCGAGCACGGCTCCCGGCAGGCGGGAGACAGTGTGCAGATCGTCTTCAAGGACGACGGCGGGCTGCGCGCCGAGCGCGGCTCCATCGAGAAGACGCTCGACCGGGTCCGCGGCCTGCCCTCCGTCACCGAGGTGCGCGGCCCGTACGCGGACGCCTCCGCACTCTCCCGGGACGGCACCGTCGGCTACGCGACCGTCACCCTCGACGGCAAGGCGGAGGAGGTACCCAAGCGGGACATCACCAGGATCATCGACACCGCCGAGGCCGCCGAAGGACAGGGCCTCGAGGTCGCGCTCGGCGGTGAGGCGGTGCGCGGCGCCGAGGAGGAGGCGGGCGGTGCCGCGGAGGGCGCGGGCATGCTCGCCGCGCTGGTCAACCCCTTATCTTCGTACCGCTGTTCGGCTCGCTGATGGCGGCGGCGCTGCCGCTGGTCACCGCCCTGTTCGCGGTGGGCGGCGCCATCGGCCTGATCGCCCTGGCCTCACACCTGTTCACGGTCGCCGACTTCACCCCGCCCGTCATGATGCTCGTCGGGCTCGGGGTGGGCGTGGACTACGCGCTCCTGATCTTCTACCGCTACCGGCACGAACTCATCCGCGGCGCCGACCCGCACACCGCCACCCGTACCGCGCTGGACGCCGCCGGACGTACGGTCTTCTTCGCCGGCTGCACCGTCATCATCGCGCTGCTCGGCCTGGTCGCCCTGGGCCTGGGCTCGTTGCAGGGCGTGGCGCTCGCCGTCGCGCTGACCGTGCTCGTCACCATGGCGGCCTCCCTGATCCTGCTGCCCGCGCTGCTGGCCGTAGTCGGCGGGCGCGTCCAGCGCCAGGTGCTGCGGCGCGCCGACCGGGCCCGGGCCAAGGGGAAGGAGGAGGGCCGGCGCTGGCGGGCCCTGGCCTCCGCCGTGCAGCGGCGCCCGCTGCCCGCGCTGCTGGCGGCCGTCGTGGCGCTGCTCGCGCTGTCCGCCCCGGCCCTGAGCCTGCGCCTGGGCTTCGCCGACGCGGGCAACGATCCGACCACGTCCACCAGCCGCCGGGCCTACGACCTGCTCGCCGAGGGCTTCGGACCCGGGTTCAACGGTCCGCTGGTGGTGGTGAGCCGGGGCGACGCGGCGGCCGCCCGCGAGCTGCGGACCACGCTCGCCCGTACGGACGGCATCGCCGCCACCACGCCGCCGCTGCCCTCCGAGGACGGCGCCGTCTCCACCGTCCTCGCCTTCCCCCGTACCTCCCCGCAGGACGAGGGCACCGCCGATCTCGTGCACACGCTGCGCGACCGCGTCCTGCCGCGGCTCGGCGAACGCACCGGCGCCGACTACCTGGTGGGCGGGTCCACGGCCGCCGCGCAGGACTTCGCCGACTCCGTCGCGGACCGGATGCCGCTGTTCGTCGCCGTCGTCGTCGGCCTCTCCACGCTGCTGCTCATGGCGGTCTTCCGCTCCCTGCTGATCCCGCTGAAGGCCGCGCTGCTCAACCTGCTGTCCATCGCCGCCGCGCTGGGCGTGATCACGCTGGTCTTCCAGCACGGCTGGTTCGGGGTGCAGCCCGGCCCGATCGAGGCGTTCATCCCGGTGATGATCTTCGCGATCGTCTTCGGCCTCTCCATGGACTACGAGGTGTTCCTCGTCTCCCGTATGCATGAGGAGTGGGAGCGGACGAAGGACCACTCCCACGCGGTCCGCGAGGGTCTTGCGGCCACCGGCAAGGTGATCACGGCGGCCGGCGCCATCATGATCGTGGTGTTCGCCGCCTTCGTGCTCAGCCCGAGCCGGATGCTCCAGCAGTTCGGCCTGGGGCTCGCGGTGGCCGTCCTGCTGGACGCGGTGGTGATCCGTTGCCTGATCGTGCCGGCCGTCATGCGGCTGCTCGGCAGGCGCGCCTGGTGGCTGCCCGCGCCCCTCGCCCGGCTGCTGCCGAAGGTGGCGCTGGAGCGGCCGGACGCCGGCTGAGGAGACCTGAGGAGACCTTGAGGCGAGCGGCGCGCCCGGACAGCCCCGGGCGCGCCGGCCGGCGACGGACCGTCAGGGCTCCCGTACCGGCAGCCTCGCGTCGTCCCTCAGGAACAGCGGGATCCGGTCAAGCGGGGCGGGCACGGTCACCGTCGTACCGCCCTCCCAGCTCTCGCCCGTCCAGGCGTCCGTCCAGCGCGCCCCTGCCGGGAGATAGGCGGTGCGCTCGGTCGCGCCCGCCTCCAGGACCGGGGCGACCAGCAGATCGGGGCCCAGCAGAAAGGAGTCCGCGACGCCCCAGGCCGCCTCATCGGCGGGGAACTCGAGGAAGAGCGGGCGCATGGGCGGCAGCCCCTCCTCATGGGCGGCGCGCATCTGCACCAGTACGTACGGCTTGAGCCGTTCGCGCAGCCGCAGATACGAGCCGAGGATGCGCTCGGCCTCCTCGCCGTACGACCACACCTCGTTCGGGCCGCCGGTCATCCCGGGCCCCAGCGGTAGCCCCGGGTCGCGGAAGCCGTGCAGCCGCATGATCGGCGACAGCGCGCCGAACTGGAACCAGCGGATCAGCACCTCGCGGTACGCCGGATCGTCCGGATCGCCGCCGTGGAAGCCGCCGATGTCGGTGTTCCACCACGGGATGCCGGAGAGGGCGACGTTCAGCCCGGCGGCGATCTGGCGGCGCAGCGTCGCGAAGTCCGTGCCGATGTCGCCGGACCACAGGGCGGCCCCGTGGCGCTGACTGCCCGCCCACGCCGAGCGGTTGAGGGTCACCACCTCCTCCTCGCCCGCCGCGCGCATGCCCTCGTGGACCGCGCGGGCGTTCTCGCGCGGGTAGAGGTTGCCGACCTCCAGGCCAGGACCCGCGTGGTAGCGCAGATTCGCCGGGAAGCCGGGCTTGAGCTCCGGCTCGCAGGCGTCCAGCCAGAAGGCGCGGATCCCGTACGGCTCCAGGTAGTTCGCCCGCACCCGCGACCACATGAACTCCCGGGCCTCGGGATGAGTCGCGTCGTAGAAGGCGACGTGGATCCGCTCGCCCTCGCGCACATCGGGCCAGTCGGCGTGCGCCGTGGGCCCGTACTCGGTGCCGACCAGAAAGCCACGCTGCTCCATCGTGGCGTGGTTCTCGCTCAGCGGGGAGACCGAAGGCCACACCGAGACCACCAGCTTGATGCCCAGCTCGGCCAGCTCCCGCGTCATCGCCGCCGGGTCGGGCCACGCCACCGGGTCGAACTTCCAGTCGCCCAGATGCGTCCAGTGGAAGAAGTCGCAGATGATCGCGTCGATCGGCAGCCCGCGCCGCTTGTGCTCACGGGCCACGGTCAGCAGCTCCTCCTGGCTGCGGTAGCGCAGCTTGCACTGCCAGAACCCGGCCGCCCACTCAGGCAGCATCGGCGCGCGGCCGGTCACCGCGGAGTAGCGGCGCTGCGCGGTCGCCGGATCCCCGGCCGTGATCCAGTAGTCGATCTGGCGCGCGCTGTCGGCGACCCAGCGGGTGCCGGTCGCGGCCAGCTCGACCCGCCCGATCGCCGGGTTGTTCCACAGCAGGGTGTAGCCGCGGCTGGAGGTGAGGACCGGGATCGTCACCTCGGAGTTGCGCTGCACCAGGTCGAGCACGGCGCCCTTCTGGTCCAGCAGACCGTGCTGGTGCTGGCCGAGGCCGTAAAGCCGCTCGCCCTCGTACGCCTTGAAGCGCTGCTCGATGCGGTGGTAGCCGTTGCCCGTGGCGGTGCGCAGCCGCGGCCCCGGCCACCAGAAGTGGGCGCGCTGCTCGGCCAGCAGCTCCCGGCCGTCCTCGGTGGCCTGGAACCGGATCATGCCGTCCGCGCCGATCCGCGCGGTGATCGCGCCGCAGGTCAGCGACGCCTCCCCGGCCTCGACCGCGATGCTCGCGGCCGCCTTCGGCGGACCGTCGAGGAGCGCGCCCGGCAGGTCCTCCAGCAGCGGCCCGCCGAGCCGGGCGCGGACCCGGATCGCGTCGGGCCCCCACGGCTCCAGACGTACGGTCTCCTGCCGCCCACTCCACTCCAGCGCGCCGTCGCGCTCGCTGAAGGTGCCGACGGTGGGGGAGGACTGGGCGAGCGACGCTGAGGCGGGGGCCGGCGGTGATGGGTTCACGGGGCGCTCCTCGGGGTGCGGCGGTGGACGTACGGGGGGTGAGCTTTACGGGCGTATCGCTTCCGGGGACGTACGGCTCGGCGGCGCTGCGAGGGCGGGACTTCAGGGGGCTGGGGCGGGGCTTCGGCGCGGGGCTTCGGGCGAGGTCGCTGCGGGTTTCGACAAGAGGGAGGGCGCGGCGGACGGCCGCTACGGGTCAGGGCCGGGTCAGGGCGTGGCGTTCGGCGCCGGGCCCGAGCTCGCCCGTACGGTCAACTGGGGCTCAAGCAGCGCCACCTCGTCCGAGCCGTGCCCCTCCAGCTTGGCCACCACCAGCTCCACCGCCCGCCGCCCCATCTCATGCGCGGGGATCGCGACCGAGGTCAGCCGCACCGAGGCCTGGGTCGCCACGGGGTCGGGGCAGATCGCCACCACCGAGACGTCCTCGGGCACCGCGCGGCCCTGCCGGCGCAGCAGGCTCAGCAGCGGGTCGATGGCGGCCTCGTTCTGCACCACGAAGCCGGTGGTGCCGGGGCGCTCGTCGAAGATCCGGGCCAGCGCCCCGGCCATGGACTCATAACTGCCCTCGCACGGCCGGTGCAGTAGGCGCAGCCCCAGTTCGCGGGCGCGGCCGCGCAGCCCCTCCAGGGTCCGTACGGCGAAGCCGGTGTGGCGCTCGTACACCGCCGCCGCCTCGCCGACCACGGCGATCTCGCGGTGGCCGAGCCCTGCCAGATGTTCGGCGCACAGCGCGCCGGTCGCCGTGAAGTCCAGGTCGACGCAGGTCAGTCCGACGGTGTCGGCGGGCAGCCCGATCAGTACGGTGGGCTGGCGGGCGTCCCGCAGCAGCGGCAGCCGCTCGTCCTCCAGCTCCACATCCATCAGGATCATGGCGTCGGCGAGCCCGCTGCCGGTGACCCGGCGCACGGCCGCCGGACCCTCCTCGCCGGTCAGCAGCAGCACGTCATAGCCGTGGGTGCGGGCGCTGGTGGCCACCGCGATGGCGATCTCCATCATCACGGGCACATACATATCGGTCCGCAGCGGCACCATCAGCGCGATGATGTTGGAGCGGCTGCTGGCGAGAGCGCGGGCGCCGGCGTTCGGGTGGTAGCCGAGCTCCTGGATGCTCTGCTCGACCCGCTCGCGGGTGGGGCCGGAGATCGAGCGCTTGCCGCTGAGGACATAGCTCACCGTGCTGGCGGAGACTCCGGCGTGCCGGGCGACCTCGGCGAGGGTGACCATGCAGGGACTCCGTCCGGATCATTGAAGCGCTTCGACTGAGCTGCCGAACGGCTCTTTGCTGGCTACGCGGATCGACAGTAGACCTGTCCGCGTTCAGTGTCCAGATAGTCGAAGCGCTTCAACTGGCTTTTTCCACCGGCTGTTCCACCGCCTGGGGTCACACGCTTTGCCGCCCTGTCGGACCGGAGGCACACTGGCACCGTACGTGCCGGTAATGTCACGAGATAGTCCATTCGCGGCAAGGGAGCACCCATGACCGCATCATCCGTCAGGCCGGTGTCCGAGCGCGAAGCGCGCCGGGTCGCCGAGGCAGCCCGCGAGCAGGTATGGCACAAGCCGAGCTTCGCCAAGGAACTGTTCCTCGGCCGCTTCCGGCTCGATCTGATCCACCCCCATCCCGCCTCCGCCCCGGATGACGTACGGCGCGGTGAGAAGTTCCTCGAGAAGCTGAACTCGTTCTGCGAGACCGGTATCGACGCCGCCCGCATCGAGCGCGAGGCCAAGATCCCCGACGAGACGATCGAAGGCCTCAAGGAGCTCGGCGCGCTCGGCATGAAGATCGACCCCAAGTACGGCGGCGTCGGCCTCACCCAGGTCTACTACAACAAGGCCCTGGCCCTCGTCAGCTCGGTGAGCCCGGCCATCGGCGCGCTGCTCTCGGCCCACCAGTCCATCGGAGTGCCCCAGCCGCTCAAGCTGTTCGGCACCCAGGAGCAGAAGGACACCTTCCTGCCCCGCTGCGCCCGCACCGACATCTCGGCCTTCCTGCTCACCGAGCCGGACGTGGGCTCCGACCCGGCCCGGCTCGCCACCACCGCCGTACCCGAAGGCGACGGCTACATCCTCGACGGAGTGAAGCTGTGGACGACCAACGGAGTGGTCGCCGACCTCCTCGTGGTCATGGCCCGCGTCCCCGCGTCCGAGGGCCACAAGGGCGGTATCACCGCCTTCGTCGTCGAGACGGCCTCCGAGGGCGTCACCGTCGAGAACCGCAACGCCTTCATGGGCCTGCGCGGCCTGGAGAACGGAGTGACCCGCTTCCACCGGGTCCGTGTCCCCGCCGCCAACCGCATCGGCCCGGAGGGCGCCGGGCTCAAGATCGCCCTGACCACCCTCAACACCGGCCGGCTCTCGCTGCCCGCGATGTGCGCGGGCTCCGGGAAGTGGTGTCTGAAGATCGCCCGCGAGTGGTCCGCGGCCCGCGAGCAGTGGGGCAAGCCGATCGCCCGGCACGAGGCCGTCGGCGCCAAGATCTCCTTCATCGCGGCGACCACCTTCGCCCTGGAGGCCGTCATCGACCTGGCCTCCCAGATGGCCGACGAGGAACGCAACGACATCCGGATCGAGGCGGCGCTGGCCAAGCTGTACGGCAGCGAGATGGCCTGGCTGATGGCCGACGAGCTGGTCCAGATCCGCGGCGGCCGCGGCTTCGAGACCGCGGCCTCGCTCGCCGCCCGCGGCGAGCGGGCCGTCCCGGCCGAGCAGATGCTCCGAGACCTGCGCATCAACCGCATCTTCGAGGGCTCGACGGAGATCATGCACCTGTTGATCGCCCGCGAGGCCGTGGACGCCCATCTGTCCGTGGCGGGCGACCTCATCGACCCGGACAAGTCCCTGTCCGACAAGGGCAAGGCGGCCGCCAAGGCCGGCGGCTTCTACGCCCGCTGGCTGCCGGGCCTGGTCACCGGCCCCGGCCAACTCCCCCGCGCCTACGCCGAATTCAACCCGCCGCGCCACCGCGACCTCTCCCCGCATCTGCGCTACGTCGAGCGCTCGGCGCGCAAGCTCGCCCGCTCCACTTTCTACGCCATGTCCCGCTGGCAGGGCCGGATGGAGACCAAACAGGGCTTCCTCGGCCGCATCGTCGACATCGGCGCGGAGCTGTTCGCCATGAGCGCCGCCTGCGTACGGGCCGAGATGCTGCGCACCACGGGCGACCACGGCGCCGAGGCGTACCAGCTGGCCGACGTCTTCTGCCGACAGGCCCGGATCCGCGCCGAGGAGCTTTTCGCCCGGCTGTGGACCAACACCGACGAGCTCGACCGCAAGGTCGTCTCGGGCGTGCTGGCGGGCTCGTACACCTGGCTGGAGGATGGTGTGCTCGACCCCAGCGGCGACGGCCCCTGGATCGCCGACGCGACCCCGGGCCCGGCCACGAAGGAAAACGTCCACAGGCGGCCTTCTTGCGCCTAAACCGGCGCCGCTCTCGCGGAGGGGGTTGCTGTCCGTAGGGGTTCCTCAATTGATGGTTGCGGTGAACCCGGGGCGTCGTGAGCCCCGGGTTCACCGTGGCGCTGCCGGACCCGGTCACCCGACCTCCGCGAGTAGGGCAACAATGGGGCAATGACGGATTCCCTCGCTGACCCGCACCTCCGCTTTCCGGCGGCCACCGCCGCCACCGGAGGCCCGCGCGACATCGTGATCCTGGGCTCCACCGGATCGATCGGCACCCAGGCCATCGACGTGGTGCTGCGCAACCCCGACCGCTTCCGGGTGACCGGACTGTCCGCCGCCGGCGGGCGGGCCGGGCTGCTCGCCGAGCAGGCTCACCGGCTCGGGGTGCGGGTGGTCGCGGTGGCCCGGCCGGAGGCCGTGGCCGAGGTGCGCGAGGCGCTGGCCGCGCGGTACGGGGCGGGGGAGCCGCTGCCGGAGATCGTCGCGGGGCCGGACGCGGCCACCGAGCTGGCCCGCTCCGAGTGCGACACCGTCCTCAACGGCATCACCGGCTCCATCGGCCTGGCGCCCACCCTCGCCGCGCTCGAGGCCGGCCGGGTGCTCGCGCTGGCCAACAAGGAGTCGCTGATCGTCGGCGGGCCGCTGGTCAAGGCCCTGGCCAAGCCCGGGCAGATCGTGCCGGTCGACTCCGAGCACTCCGCCCTCTTCCAGGCGCTGCTCGGCGGCTCCCGGCAGGAGGTCCGCAAGCTGGTGGTCACCGCGTCCGGCGGGCCGTTCCGGGGGCGTACGAAGCAGGAGCTGACCGAGGTCACGCCCGAGCAGGCGCTGGCCCACCCCACCTGGGACATGGGCCCGGTGATCACGATCAACTCCGCGACCTTGGTCAACAAGGGTCTTGAGGTCATCGAGGCGCATCTGCTCTATGACATTCCCTTCGATCGGATTGAGGTTGTGGTCCACCCGCAGTCGTATATCCACTCGATGGTCGAATTCATTGACGGTTCCACCCTGGCGCAGGCGAGTCCGCCCGATATGCGGATGCCGATCGCGCTCGGTCTCGGCTGGCCGGACCGGGTGCCGGACGCCGCGCCCGGCTGCGACTGGACCAAGGCGCACACCTGGGAGTTCTTCCCGCTGGACAACGACGCGTTCCCCTCGATCGGCCTCTCCCGTGAGGTCGGCGCGCTCGGCGGCACCGTGCCCGCCGTTTTCAACGCGGCGAACGAGGAGTGTGTGGACGCCTTCCTGGCCCGGAAGCTGCCGTTCAACGGAATCGTCGATACGGTCGCCCAAGTGGTGGCCGAACACGGCACCCCCACCGCGGGAACCCGGCTCACGGTCGAGGACGTCCTCCAGGCCGAGGCATGGGCCCGTGCCCGCGCCCGTGAACTGGCCGCCCGCGCGGCCGAAGCGACTCCGGAGGCTCGCGCATGACGGCACTGATGACGGTCCTTGGCATCGTCGTATTCGTTGTCGGACTGCTCTTCTCGATTGCCTGGCATGAGCTCGGACATCTCTCCACGGCCAAGCTCTTCGGCATCCGGGTACCGCAGTACATGGTGGGCTTCGGTCCGACGATCTTCTCCCGTAAGAAGGGGGACACGGAGTACGGCGTCAAGGCGGTCCCGTTCGGCGGCTACATCCGCATGATCGGGATGTTCCCGCCCGGCGACGACGGGAAGATAGCGGCACGTTCCACCTCGCCGTGGCGCAGCATGATCGAGGACGCCCGGTCGGCCGCGTACGAGGAGCTGCAGCCGGGCGACGAGACCCGGATGTTCTATACGCGCAAGCCGTGGAAGCGCGTGATCGTGATGTTCGCCGGGCCGTTCATGAATCTGGTGCTCGCCGTGGCGATCTTCCTCGGCGTGATGATGGCCTTCGGCGTCAACACCCAGACCACCACCGTGGGCACCGTTCAGAAGTGCGTGGTCCCGGCCTCGGCCTCGACCGACAAGTGCCCCAAGGGTGCCAAGGACACCCCGGCCAACACTGCCGGGCTGCGGGCCCGCGACAAGATCGTCGCTTTCAACGGCGAGCCGACCTCGGACTGGAACGCTCTCCAGCAGCGCATCCGCAAGACGGTCGGCCCCGCGACGATCACCGTCGAGCGGAACGGCGTCCGTAAGGATCTGCACGCGGTCCTCGTCAAGCACCAGGTCGCCAAGTCGGACGGGCGGGGCGGCTATGTGGAGGGCGAGTACGTCTCCGCGGGCTTCCTCGGCTTCACCCCGGCCAGTGGCGTGGTCAAGCAGTCCTTCGGCCAGTCGGTGGACCGTATGGGCAATATGGTCCAGGACGGCGTCGACTCGCTGATCGCCCTGCCCTCGAAGGTCCCCGATCTGTGGAACGCGGCCTTCGGCGACGGTGAGCGCAAGGCGGACTCCCCGATGGGCGTCGTCGGCGCGGCCCGGGTCGGCGGGGAGGTCGCCAACCTGGACATCCCGGCCTCCCAGCGGGTCGCCACCATGCTGTTCCTGGTGGCCGGCTTCAACCTCTCGCTCTTCCTGTTCAACATGCTGCCGCTGCTGCCGCTGGACGGCGGGCATATCGCGGGCGCGGTGTGGGAGTCCGTACGGCGCCACACCGCCCGGCTGGTCCGGCGGCCCGACCCGGGGCCGTTCGACGTGGCCAAGATGATGCCGGTCGCCTATGTGATCGCCGGGGTGTTCGTCTGTTTCACCTTGTTGGTGCTGGTGGCCGATGTGGTGAATCCGGTGAAAATCTCCTGATGATGCGAAATGCCCCGAAGTTCACCATTTGATGGACTTCGGGGCCGGAATGTGCTTGGCCCGGGCGCGGTGCCGTAACCTCGGACACCGGAGCCCGCCGATCTCGGGACCTTCATTCATGACCTTGGGGTTGCTCGCCAGATGACAGCGATTTCGCTTGGAATGCCGTCCGTTCCGATCAAGCTCGCCGACCGCAGAGTCAGCCGGAAAATCCAGGTCGGATCGGTGGCGGTGGGCGGGGACGCGCCGGTGTCGGTGCAGTCGATGACGACGACGGTGACGGCGGATATCGGGGCGACGCTGCAGCAGATCGCGGA
>NZ_JBSFMM010000114.1:0-36631 GCF_053599555.1 Streptomyces sp. NPDC000941 | reverse complement strand
TGGCCGACCGGTCAGTCCAGCGGTGCGCTGGACCGGGGGTGCGGGAGCGCGACGGATAGGTGGGCACCGGGGGACGGGATCGCCTCTCCACCCACCTGCTCTCAGAAAAACACTTGATGCAGTACTTGATGCAGATCAAGCATCTTTTTAAGAGCAGGTGGGTGGAGGCCCCAACCGGACCGGCCTCCAGCGCTCCGGGCGACCACCCGCCGCTCCGCCACCCGTCGGCGGGTGATGACTCGTTGGGCTGGACGGCGACGCTGCCTCGGCGCCCCCTCTCCGTTCCCGCTGCTGGCCGCTGTGCGCCGAAGGCGCGAGACGATGCCCGCGCGCGGCGTCCGGACCATGCCGTCCAGCGGTCGCCGGCCCGTTCGTCGCGCTCGCGCGCCTTCGGTCCAGCGCGCCGCTGGGCTGACCGGTCGGCCACCGCGCGGCAGCAGTCGCGGCGGAGCGCAGCGGAGCCTGTCGTAAGCCCAGCCACCCGCCGGGCCAAGGAACCGGGACACCGGGTCGGCCGCCCCCTGCCCCCGCCGGGGGCGCGTGGTGGACTGAGCTACGCCCCCGGCAACGGCTTGCAGGATGACCTCGTGCGTCTGAGCTGCGCTGCCTAGCGGTCGAACTCCCGCTGCTTGACGCACAGGAGGAACGCTTGCCATGCCCCATGTGTGAACGTCAGGTGCGGGCCGCGCTGATCCTTGCTGTCCCGTACGGCACGGCCGTTGTCGGCCATGTCCGCAACCTCTACGCAATTATTTTCTCCGCCGGAATATGACGACTTCCGGTAGGGCCCTATTGCTTTAGGGGTCACTTTGATTCTTCCTTGCTTCTCCGCAGTACGCCCCGGATGAGCTTTGCGCTTGCTTCCGGGGCCAGTGCTGCTGATCGTAGCTGGTCAAAGGCCAGCGTGTAAGCCGTAAGGTCCTCTGTTCCCTCGAGGATGGACGAACCGCGCAGGTTGTCCAGCGTCACGGCTTCCACAGTGGGTTCTGCGTCGAACGAGAAGCAAGAGAAAGCAGATGGCATTGTGGCCTTGACTCCGGCCGAGATGGGCAGCACCTGTAGCGTTACGTTCTGCCGCTTACTGACTTCGAGGACGTGAGCAAGTTGTTCTTGATGGATTTCGACCTTTACGATGGGGTGGATGATTACCGGCTCCCAGATGATTGCCGTGTAATTCGCTGCACCTCCCTTCTCGTCGATTCTTGCTTGCCTGTCTCCCCTCACCTCGACCAGCTTCGGTACCTTGTCGGGGTCGATAAAGTCCGCGTTACTGGTGATGACGGCTTCTGCGTACGCAGGGACCTGCAGCAGCCCTGGAATCAACGCGGGTTGCCACTCTCGAATATGCGTCGCGTCATCCTCAAGCGAGATGTGATCTAGAAGGTCCTGCCGAAGGTGCGCCGCATGCTCAAGCCACCAGCCTCGCCGATTTGCATTCTTGGCCAACGTCTCAAGTTTTATGCGGACTCTAGGGTCATCGACGTCATAGGCGCTCAACAGTGCGCGAATTTCGATGATTCGCGCAGTGACGTGCCCGCTTTCAATTCGGCTGACCCTGGTCTGGTGCACCCCAAGCACTTCGGCCGCTTGCGGCTGGTCGAGCTTGGCGCTCTGTCGGTACCTCTTGAGCGCCGCGCCAAGTCGCCTACTGCGCACGGTCGGCCGTCCTCCTGCGGGCATCGCTTCCCCTCTCCTCAGGCGCTCCATCCCATGTCGGGACCACTGTAGGGCTTGCCCACGCGATAGAAGCACGTACGGCATGTATGCAGCACAACATAGTTGCAGAACCGTCGACTTGTCCCCTAGTCTGTGACTGCGCCGCTACTCGGCGCAATCTTGACGAGCAGTCAGGGGGTAGGCGCATGCCCAGCACCGCTACGGCGGCGGACCAACGCCGGGACACCTTCCGTGTCTCCAAGCACAAGCGCAGCGTCCCGGGTGCGCGAACCCGCATACGGAAGACTCTGGCGGACTGGGGGATCGGCGGCACTCTCGCCGACGACGTCACCCTGTCGGTTGACGAACTGTTGTCCAATGCCATCCGGCACTGTCGAGTGACGTTCGCTCAGATCGAGATCTCTGGCTCCGCCCAGGGGGAAACCTTGCTCGTTGAGGTTTCCGACCCCGACACGGACAAGATCCCCCACCTCCGGAATCCCACTTCCGAAGAGGAAAGCGGGCGCGGGCTGTACCTCGTCGCCCAGCTGGCGCACTCGTGGGGGCACAGGCACAAGGAAAACAGCAAATGCGTCTGGGCGCGTTTCATGATCGCGGAAGAAGCAGGTCACACCCCGCAGGTTCCCGTTACGCAACAGGAAGTCACCGCGTAACGGGTGCGCGCGCAGGGGCCTCGCAACTCCGCAGGCGGGGCCCCTGCGTCCCAACACAGAAGCGCCCCAGGACGGCCTGCGACGCCATCCCGGGGCAATCAGCCAACAGACAGGAGCTGTTGACCTTGTTAGACCTTATCGTTCGCATCCTCGCCTGGGTGATGGCCTTATGGCCACATCGCGCCCCGCGCGGAAAGCACCGGCGCGGCGCCCAGGCGCCCGTCAGCCGGCCGCTGCCGGTAGCTGTGCGCGAGCAGCCGACGCCAGCCGCATGGCCACCGCGCATCCCCTCCCAGCGAACGCACCGCAACGCGCGGCATGCCTCGCCCCCCTCGGCACCGCGGACAGAGTGGGTGGACACAGGCCCGCTCGTACGGGCCTACGTGGTCCGGCATGAGGAACGGCGGCACGCCCTCTCGCTCCACTGGGCATGGGTGGACCGGCCACTGGCCCGAAAGGGGTAACCCCATGACCGAACACGCACGGGCGGACGACGAGACGTCCGCTGCCGCGCAGCACGGTCCCGCGAGCGCGGGCAAGAACCCGACCCGCGAGGCCGAGTCACGGGCATGGTCCGCGTTCATCACGCATGCCGCAGACTGCAAGGACCGGTGCCGGACACACGGTGAAGACTGCGGGACAGCGGCAGAACTGCGCACGGTCTGGCGCGCGGCACGCACCGAAATCCATGACCAAGACATGAAGTGACGCCCCGGTGGCCGTCATTCCCCGGGCTCGGCCAGCCGCCTCTCCACACGTGAGCGCATGGCCATGGCCCGGGGATCGGCGTACGGCGCCAGGTGCGTCATGGCCTCGGCCCAGTGGGCGTGAGCCGCATCGAGGTCTTCTGAATGGACGGCTGCCGCCAGGTGGTCGAGCTCCACGGCGAGTTCCCATGTGTTCCCGAGGTCGCGGTGGACGGCTGCGGCCTGGCGATGGAAGGCGGCAGCGTCGCCTCGGCGGCCTGTTCCGGCGTACGTCTGTCCCGTGCCGCGCCAGGCCAGGGCTTCGCGACCGCGATCACCGAGGCGTCGGTGGAGCATGGCCGACCGCTGGTAGGAGGCCAGAGCGTCGCCGTACTGTCCGTTGGCGCGCTGAATGTCACCGAGGGTGATGAGCCAGAAGCCTTCCAGCCCACGATTGCGCAGGCTCAGAGCGATCTCGAGAGCTTCGTCGATAGCCTCGCGGGCCGCCTCGGTCTCGTCTTGCTCACGGCGGAGTTTTGCGGTGAGCCACAGGGCGTTGCCCACGCTCTGCCGGCTGTCCAGGGAACGGTGAGCGGCGAGGGCGGTTTCGATCGCGTCGTCCGCTTCCCGGAGGCGGCCCGCTTCCAGGTGGGTGCCGGCGAGGTTGGACAGAGCGGAGGCGGCCCAGCGGTCACCGTCTACTTCCCGGAAGATGCTGATGGCCTGTGCGAAATGTTCGGCGGCGGTGTCGAGGCGACGGGCGCACAGGTGGATGAGCCCCAAGAGGTTGAGGGCATGCGCTTCATCCATGGGTTTTCCGGCACTGCGGGCAAGGAGGAGGGCGCGGTTCAGGTAGTGCACTGCCCTGTCGAGTTGGGATACGAATCGGTACGACATGCCGAGCTGGTTGAGCAGCAGGAGCTGTCCATCCGTATCGTCCAAGCGCTCGGCGGACGTCAGGCCGACGAGCCCGAAGTCGAGCCAGTCCGCGAAGGACGCGGAAGCGGACAACGCGTTCCACAGGGTTGCGGCCAGCTGCCAGGCGTGCTGGTGCAGGCCAGCGGCAGCAGCGGATCGCACGAGGTGAGGGAAGGCGATGCGTTCGCGTTCTGCCCAATCGGCGGCGGCGTCGTAGTCGGAGAATTCCAATGGCGGCAGAAGGGTGGTCGTCTCGGACAGTCGCACGTGGTCTTCGCCCGGCTGGAGCCACGTCTGCGCCGCGTCCGCAGTGTGCAGGTACCAGTCCAGCACGCGGCGCAAGGCGGCTTCCCGCTGCTCGGCAGGTTCCTCATCGCTGGCCTGGTCGGAGGCGTAGGCGCGCAGGAGGTCGTGGAACTGGAAGCGGTCGGGACCGCTCTGCTCCAGCAGGTGGGCGCCGACGAGGTCGTCGAGGAGCTGTCGGGTACGGCTGAGGGGCAGGTCGGCGAGCGCAGCGGCGGCGTGGAGCCCGAACTCGGGCCCCGGATGCAGGCCAAGGAGTCGGAACAGTCGCCCGGAGTGCGGTGGCAGCGTGCGGTAGGACCACGCGAAGACCGTACGGACGGCCTCGGCCTCCTCGTCCATTCCCGTACTGAGCGCGTCCCAGAGCGCGGACTCGTCACGCAGATCGGCAAGCAAGTCGTCGAGTCGGAGATGCGGGTGGCTGGCGGCTCGCTCTGCTGCTATACGCAGTGCGAGCGGGAGGCGTGCGCACAGCCTGGCCAGTTCCGAGAGCTGGTCCTGGTCGTCTCCCTGGCGGTAATCCCGTGTGACTGCCTGCAATAGTTCGATGGCTTCCGTTTCGGGGAGCATGCCGAGGGTGATCCTGCGGGCGCCTTCCCGTACGGCGAGGCCGGCGAGGCGATTGCGGCTGGTCACCACGGTGAGGCTGTCCCCGCCGCCGGGGAGCAGCGGGCGCACTTGGCCGACGGTGGCGGCATTGTCGAGCAGGATGAGCATCCGGCGGTCGGCGAGCAGGGAACGGTAGAGGGCGGCCGAGTCGTCCACGTCCTGCGGGATGTCACCTGAGGCCACACCGAGCGCGCGCAGGAAGCGGCGCAAAGCCTGCTCGGCGGTGACGGGCTCTCCAGGATCGTAGCCCCGGAGATTCACGAAGAGCTGGCCGTCCGGGAAGCGGTCTTTGACCTGGTGAGCCCAGCGCAGGACCAGCGAGGTCTTGCCTGCCCCCGCCGTGCCAGCCACCACATGCACGGACACGAGTGGTTGGCCGCCGTCCCGGCCGGTCAGGATGGCGTGCAACTGGGCTTGCTCGTCACTCCGGTTGACGAACGTGTAGACGTCGGCAGGAAGCTGACGAGGGACGGTTCGCGGACGGTCGGGCGCGTCCGGCGCCTGGTGGAAGTGGATGTCACCCGTGACATTCCCCGCCTGGACGACATCGCGGGACGAGCCGGAGAGGTCATTGGCCGAGTCTCCAGGCGATCCGTTGGCGTCTGCCGGCGTGCCGATGAGTGCGTCCCCTCTGGGTCAGGCCGCCGGGGGAGGCGACAGCGGCGCGACGGCGCGGTCGAAGTAGGAGGCGATGTCCTCCGCGGTCGCGTAGGCCTCCCGCACGTATTCCGTCCACGGTTCGACGATGTCCGGGTCGGTGAAGCGGATCGCGCCGTCCGGCACCCCGGTGTCGGAGTACAGGACGCGGAAGAGCACCTTGCCGTCCTGAATGGTCAGTTCCGGGAGCAGTCCGTCGGTCTCGGCCGAGGCGATCGCCCCGGCAGGCAGGATTCGCACCCGCTCCCCGTACTCGGCACTGATCCGCAGTGAATGCAGCTCCCACTGCACGTACGGGGTCAGCGGCTCCTCGACCACCCGTACGCGGTGGAATGCCGAGCCGCGTGCCTCATCGTCCGCTTGGATCGCGCGCAGATTGTCACGGCCCTCATCGAGCAAGCGCAGCGCCATGCCCCAATCGCCGCGTCGCAGCGCGTTACGGGAGGGACTGCCCACCTCCTCGAAGTGCTGCAGCCGTTCAAGTTTCCATGAGTCCCCGTTGCGGATAGCCGCATCCCGAGCACGGAAATCCCGAAGGTACTCCTCGCGCCCGAGCCGTTGGCCGCGCTCTACGGGGAGCGCCGGAGCGCGAACGTCAAGCATCGGGAATGTCCGGCTTCGCCGCGCTGAGCATGTTGCCGGGAATGACGACGATCCGCTCGTCAGCCCCGACTGCCACACCTTCCGGCAGGCGCGAATGGTAGTGGGCGGTCAGATCACGGCCGATGACGGCGATGTCGCCGTTGCTGAGCTGCCAGATGTCCGGGCACTCTTCCTTGCCTTGGGAGTTGCCCGACTCCTCTGCTGACTTGCCCAATCGCCTGACGAATAAGGCCGATGGGTCGGCTTCCCAGACACGGGTCATGACATGCCACCTCAGGTCCCGACCGTAACGAAGAGTGACTGTCACGGTACCGCACGCACCAGGCCGCATGCACTAGGTAATCGCGCCGTTGTGGATAGTCGCCGCTTATCCAGGGGTAGCCGGTCTTACGAACCGCCCCAGGTCATGTTGGCGACGGCCACGAACATGGCGAGGGCGATCGCCACACCCTGGACGGTCTTCCCCCAGCCGGGCATCGGCTCGCCCCTCTTGGACGCCGAACGCGCGGTGAAGAAGGCAATCGCCAACGTGACGAGGACGATGGGGCCGAGCACTATGGACAGCCAATCGACTTGCACGGGCGTCATCGCGGATCTCCTTGTTCCACCTCGGTGACTGTCGGCACATCATCCGCGCGCACCACCGGGACCCCTCCCGGACGCGATATGCGCGATCAGACAGGGCCTAGGACCCGGACGGCGCCACCAGGCCCGCCTCGTAGGCGAGGATCACCAGCTGCACCCGGTCGCGGGCGTCGAGTTTGGCGAGCAGCCGGGTCAGATAAGTCTTGGCGGTGGCGACGCTGATGCACAGTTGGCCGGCGATCTCGGCGTTGGACAGGCCGCTGCCGACCAGGGTCAGCACCTCGCGTTCGCGGTCGGTGATGCCGCTCAGCTCCGCCCGGGGCGGGGGCGTGGCCGCGGGGCGGGCGGCGAACTCCTTGATCAGCCGTCGGGTGACGCTCGGGGCGATCAGCGCGTCTCCGGAGGCGACGACGCGGACCGCGGCGAGGATGTCGTCCAGCGCCATGTCCTTGACCAGGAACCCGGACGCGCCGGCGCGCAGCGCCCCGTAGACGTAATCGTCGTCGTCGAAGGTCGTCAGGACGACCACGCGGGTCGTACCGGCGCCCGTAGCGATCAGCCGGGTGGCCTCGATGCCGTCCATGCCGGGCATCCGGATGTCCATCACCACGACGTCCGGGGCGAGTTCGCCGGTCAGCCGGACCGCTTCGGCGCCGTCCCCGGCCTCGCCCACGACCTCGACGCCGGGGGTGTCGGTGATGACCATCCGCAGGGCGGCGCGGACGAGGGGCTGGTCGTCGGCGAGGAGGACACGGATGGTCATCCGGCTGCGGCCTCTGCTTTCGTCTCGATTGCCGTCGTAGCGGCTGTCGCGGTCGGCGCCGGGAGCGGCAGCCGGGCCGCCACCAGGAAGCCGCCGCCGCGTCCGGGTCCGGCGGTGAAGCGGCCGTGCAGCAGGGCGACCCGCTCGCGCATGCCGATCAGGCCGTACCCCGTGTCCTGTTCGGCGTCCGCGCAGGTGCCCTTGCCGCGGTCGCGGACCTCGATGGCCAGCTCGTCCTCGCCGTAGCCGATGGTCACCCGGCAGGAGTCGGCGCCCGAGTGGCGTACGACATTGGTCACCGACTCCTGGATGACGCGGAACGCCGCGAGGTCGATGTCCGCGGGCAGCGGGCGGCGCCTGCCCTGCCACCACACCTCCACCCGGACCCCGGCGGCGGTCGTGGTCGTGGCCAGCCGCTCGACGTCCGCGAGGCCCGCGGCCGGGTGCAGTGGTGCCCTGGCCGGTTCCTGGGCCCGGGTGGGCTCTGGGGCTGCCGCCCCGTCGGCGTCCCCGTCGGCCGCCCGGTCCGCCTGGCGCAGCGCGCCCAGCATCCGGCGCAGCCCGGACAGCGTTTCGCGGCCCGTCTTCTCCACGGCGAGCATCGCCTCGCGGGCCTTGTCCGGCTGGGTTTCGATGACCCGAGCCGCGGCGCCGGACTGGAGGGCGATGATGCCGATGCTGTGGGCCACCGTGTCATGCATCTCGCGGGCGATCCGCAGCCGTTCGGCGGTGACGGCCTGGGCGGCGGCCTGGGCGTGCAACTCCTCGGTGTGGAGCTGGGACTGGCGCACCGAATTGCCGACGAGCCAGCCGATGACCACAGTCAGGGCGATATACGGCTCGGGGATGACACCACTGTCCTGGATGCCGAGGCCCTGCCTCAGGAGGACGTAGCAGGGCAGCGTGGCCAGCGCCGCCGCAGCCGCGTTGAGCGAGGATCGCCGGGGCCGGATGGCCGCGACGTAGCAGAGGGCGACATCCACTCCGAGGTACTGCGCGGGCGGGATCTCGTCCTGGCGCCACGCCAGCGTCGAGGCGACCGTGCCGGCGAGCAGCAGCCCGTACCCCGGCGAAGTCCTGCGGCGCAGCAGCAGACATCCGGCCAGGACCAGCGCGAAGGCGATGGCGAGGAGCAGTTTGGCGGACAGCGGGTCCAGGCCCTGCCGGGGATAGTTGAGCGAGTACTCGTGCCGCGGGGGCATCAGGACGTACTTCACGATGGGGCCCAGCGCCGCCGCGAACCACACCAGCCCCACCCACAGGCCCGGCGATATGCGCTTGAGCAGCGGGAGAGGCGGAGAGGCGGACATGGCCAGATCGTAGCCACGGGGCCCGCGGCCGGACATCGGACCGTGGCTGTACAACCAGGGTCGACACCGGCGCCCGGCGATTGTCAGCGGCGGGCCGACGACGGGCGGGGTCGGCCACCGGCACCGTTGTCCCCGTGATTGAAGTTGACCGACTCACCAAGCGATACGGCGGCGCGACGGCCGTCAAGGACCTGACCTTCACCGTGGATCCGGGCTGTGTGACCGGCTTCCTGGGGCCGAACGGCGCGGGCAAGAGCACCACGCTGCGGATGATCCTCGGCCTGCACGAGCCCACCAGCGGCAGCGTCACCGTCGAGGGCCGCCCCTTCGCCGCCCGCCCCCGCGGGCTGCGCCACATCGGCTCGTTGCTCGACGCGCAGGAGGTGCACGGCGGGCGCAGCGCGGTGGCGCATCTGTCCGCCCTCGCCCGGAGCAACCGCATCCCGCGGCGCCGGGTCGAAGAGGTGCTGGAGCGGGTCGGCCTCGCCGAGGCCGCCCGGCGCCGCATCGGCGGCTTCTCGCTCGGCATGAAGCAGCGGCTCGGCATCGCGTCCGCGCTGCTGGGCGACGCGCCGGTGCTGCTCTTCGACGAACCGCTCAACGGCCTGGACCCGGAGGGGGTGAAGTGGGTGCGCGAGCTGTTCCGGGGGCTGGCCGCCGAGGGCCGCACCGTGTTCGTCTCCAGCCATCTGATGTCCGAGATGGAGCACACCGCCGACCAGTTGATCGTCATCGGCCGGGGCGAGCTGATCGCGGCGGAGAGCCTGGCGGAGTTCTCGGCCCGGGGCACCCGGCAGGGCGTCGAGGTGCGCACGCCCGCTGTCGGCGTTCTGCGGGACCTGCTCACGGCCGAGGGCGCGGCGGTGCACACGGAGGGCGAGCTGCTGACCGTGATCGGTCTGGGCGTGGCCCGGATCGGGGAGATCGCCCAGGCCCACGGCGTTCCGCTGCACCATCTCAGCGCCCGGTCCGCGTCGCTGGAAGACGCGTTCATGGAGCTCACCGCCGACAGCGTCCAGTACCTCGCGGGGGAGTCCCGATGACCGCGACCGCCGTGTCCCTTCAGGCCGCTCATGCCGCCGAACCCCGCCCCCGGTTCGGCGATCTGGTCGCCGCCGAGTGGATCAAGCTCCGGTCGCTGCGCTCGACCTGGTTCGGGTACGGGGCGACCGCCCTGGCCGTCATCGCGTTCAACGTGGGCACCGCCTATGACACCTACCGCAACTGGTCGCGGCAGAACCCGGCGGGCCCGGAGGGCTTCATCCGGGACGGGCTGCCGCTGGACGAGGCCTTCACCGTGAACGCCGTCACGGTCATGATGCTCGCGCTCGGCGCCCTCGGTGCCATGGCGGTCGTCGGGGAGTACGCCACGGGCACCATCCGTACGACGTTCGCGGCCGTTCCGGCGCGCCGTTCGGTGATGGCGGCCAAGGCGACGGTGGTCGCGGCGGCCACGGCCGTCTTCGGCGCGTTCGTCGCGGGGGTCTCGTTCGCCGCGACCCAGGCGATCCTCGACCGGCGGGGCGCGGGCGTCTCGCTCGGCGACCCGGGCGCGCTGCGCGTCGTGGTGGCGTCCGCGCTGCTCGCGCCGCTGTGCGCGCTGGCCGGCCTGGCGCTCGGCACGGTCATCCGGCAGACCGCGGGCACCATGATCGCCTCCTCTCTGGTTCTTCTGGTGCTGCCGATGGTGTTCACCGACGGCCGCCACTGGTCGGCGGTCGCCTCCCACGGCACGCTCTACCAGGCGTGGCGTCGGCTGGTGGCGGTCGACTACCACCCGCTGCACTACCCGTGGTCGATCGCGGGAGCCTGGACCGGCTACGCGCTGTGGGCGGCCGCCGCGGTCGCGGTCACCGTGGTCGGTGTGCACCGGCGCGACCAGTGAGCGGACGCCTGACCGGCGCGCGGTGAATGTGCCGTACGCCCCTGCTGACTCTGTGCGCCGCTGGGCGCCCGCACAAGCGGGTTCCAGGGGCCAAGGGTCCCTATGCCACCGCCACTTGCTTCTCCACACTGGAAGGCCTTCCGGCTGGTCGGCGCCCTCGCGGGCGGTGTGTCGGCCGGGGGCAGAGGGGTTCGGGGGAAGCGGGGGACCGCGTGGCTCTGCATCGGGGGCGGCCGCTTT
This sequence comes from Streptomyces sp. NPDC000941, assembly GCF_053599555.1. Lineage (NCBI taxonomy): Bacteria > Bacillati > Actinomycetota > Actinomycetes > Kitasatosporales > Streptomycetaceae > Streptomyces > Streptomyces sp. NPDC000941. Next base: position 25,742 of record NZ_JBSFMM010000114.1, on the reverse strand, counting down.
CGCGGCCGGAAGAGGGGCGTCGTGCGCCCGGCGTGAAGGTGCCCGTAAAGGTGCCCGTAAAGGTGCCCGTGAAGGCGCCGTACCGGCGGCGCAGGCCGGGCGCCGAGTCGCCGGCCGTGCGGCACCGGCTGGCGTGGCGCGATATGGAATGGCAGATGCTCCGCATCCTGCTGATCTTCCGGATGATGCATGGCATCCAGCTGGCCGTGACCGTGCCCGGAATCGCCGGGCACACCCGGCACCCCGGCCGCGCGCTGACGCTGCTGCTGGCGGTGCTGGCCGAGTCGCTGTGGTTCGTTCTGCACATCTTCCGCAACCACCGGCGGGTGCTCGCCCGGGACGCGGGCAGTGAGCCGGACGCGGCGCGGTCCGGCGGAACGGCGGAGGACGCGGCGGCGGGGCAGGGGGCGCCGGGGCAGGCGACGGCGGGGCACGGGCCCACGGTGTACGACTCCACCACGGCGGCGGTCGAACTGGGCTCCGCCGTGGTCTTCTTATGGGCCTGCGCGCTGGTCATGGGGGAGAACAGGGCCGCGGACATGGCCCCGCTGCTGGTGCTGACCACCGAGCAGATCTCCGGTGTGGGCGTCGGCTCGGCCCTCGGCCAGCGGCTGCGCGTCCTGGTCGGCGGCACGGCCGCCGTGGCCGCCTCGTACGCCGCGGTCATCGCCCTGGGCGACCCGTCGGCGCTGGGCCGCTCCGATGTGCTGATCGGGCTCACCGGCTACGGGGCGCTCGCCTACCTCATCCGGCGCGGCGGCATCTTCCTGCTGCAACTCTCCGCCGACCTCGGCGATATGAGCCTTCAGCTGCATGAACAGGAGCAGCGGAAACTGCTCGCCATCGAGCTGCACAACCACCTGGGGCACACCCTCAACGCCTTCCAGCGGGTCGGCATCACCGATCCCGAACAGCTCGACTCGCTGCGCAAATCCGCGGTGGTGGCCCGGGAGCGGCTGGCCACCTTCATCGCCACCGGGCGGTTCAGCGAGTCGGTGCCGCTGATCGGCATGGTGCACCGGCAGGTCGCCCTGGCCACCAACGACCGGCTGACCGTGGAGCCGATCATCCCCGACCACGTGGTCGAGGCGGCGGCCCGGATCCCGCCGCCCGAGGTGGAGCTGCTGGAGCCCGCCCTGCGGGCGCTGCTGATCAACGTGCCGCGCAGCGCGGGGGTGCACGACGCGGTGCTGCATGTGGACGTGATGCCCGCGCCAGAGGGTGGGGAGGGCGGCGATGTGGTGGAGCTGGTGGTCACCGACCACGGCACGGGATTCCCGCCCGAGGTGCTGGCGAGCGGGGTCGGCCGGATGAGGTCGCTCGCCGTCCACGAGCGGCTGCTGCGGGAGCGGGGCGGGGCGCTGCGGGTGCAATCGGTCAGCGGGCTCACGCAGGTGACGCTCACCCTCCCGGTCGCATCGGCCGCCCGCGCCCCGAGGAAGCCATAGAGCACATGCCGAGGAGATCAAGGGGGGCGTCCGTCATGGCGTCGGAAACCGAACGGGACGACCGGCAGCCACTGCAAGTGGCCGTGGTCGAAGACCACGAGATGACCAGACGCGGCCTGGTGGACGCGCTCAACGACGACCCGCGGCTCACCGTGGTCAGCGAGGTCGACTCGGTGAGAAAGCTGCGCATCAGCGGCGCGGAGTACGACGTGTGCGTGGCCGATCTGATGGGGGTGGCCACGGCCGAGGAGTTCGCCGAACTGGTGCGCCGCTCGGATGTCGTGGTGTGCACCGCGGCCGAGCAGTGGCGCCAGCGGGTGGCCCCCTGGGTGTGTGGGGCGAAGGCGGTGTTCGGCAAGACCGTGGGGCCCGCCGTCCTGGCCAACGCGGTCTGGGACGCCCGCCACCACCCGCACTGGCTCAAACCCCATCTGGCCTCCGCCCTGGAGACGGCGGTGCGCGAATGCGGGCTGACCCTCCCGCCGTACCTCGCCGAGGTGCTGTTCAAGACGGCCCGGGGCGGGCGGGTGCCCTGGATCCTGGAGGAGCTGGGCGTCGAGGAGGACCAGTACCGCAAGGACCTGTCCGACTTCCAGCAGCAGTGCGTCCAGGCCGGACTCGGCCAGCTCACCCTGCTGGACGCCCTCTACATGGCCGCGTCGGCGGAACAGGGGGCGCCCCGCGAGCCCGTGGTGTTCTCCGACTGGGCGGCGGGCCTGAGCGAGGGCCAGGTCCGGGTGCTCGAGTGGTACGCGGACGGCTACTCGTACGAGGAGACGGCCGCCGCGCTGAACGTGAAGGTCTCGACGGTCAAGACACAGATCGACCGGGCGATGACGGCCTGCGGGATCAGCTCGAAACCCGCCGACGTCCGGATGATTTTCGCGATGTACGTATGCTCCCGGCACACCAACCCCGACCTGCTGCTGCGCCGGCTCAACGCACTGGGCGCGCATCCGCCCGGCAGGCTCACGGCGGAGCGGTGACAAGCCGGGGGCCTGTCGGTTTCTGTCCCGGCCGAACAGGGCCCTGTCGTACCAGAGGACGACAGGGGAGGGCGCGATTGCCCGCCCTCCCGGGGGACGAAGAGTGACAGGCCCGACGAGGAACATCGAGGCAGGCCCCCGCAGGGTGCGCGGGGTCCGGGGGAGCTGGGGGGAGAGGCGCATGTCCGAAGAGAAAGCCGTCCGAGGGGCGGCGAGCGGGTCGGCGAGCGGGCCTGCGAGCGGGCCGGGTCGGGGACCGGCGAGCGGGCCGGGGCGGGGTCCGGCCGGCCGGCCGGGGAGGGAGCTGACGGGCGGGGCGGCACAGGCCGACCGGGTGCTGGAGACCGCCGACCGGATGCTCCACGGGATCGTCCGGCTCATGGATCTGGGCGACCGGGTCGGCGAGGCCAGGAGCGGCCTGGGCGCCAAACGGGCGCCGCTCCACCCGGTCCTCGGCTACTCCGACGTGGTGGCCTTCCTGGTGCGCAACCGCGCCGCGGTGCCCGAGGCGGCGGGGGGAGCGGTGCTCCGGCGCCGCAGCGGCCGCGAATACCTCGTCCAGACCTTCTTCCTGGACGCCGAGGGCACCCCGCTGTACGGCACCGGGGCGGCCGACGCGCCGGTCTGGGTCTGCCGGGCCCAGCGGCTCGACGAGGAACTGGCCGCCGCCTTCGGCGATACGGACCTGATCGTCTTCCAGGGAGGGGCGTGACCGTGCTGAGTCTGCTGACGACCGTCCTTCTCGGCCTCGGCGGGCTGGGCGCCGTGGCGGTGGTGTACGTCGTGATCGTGACCATCGAATACCTCGCCGACTGGTTCCGCGCCCGCAGCGACCGGCTGCACCTCGACCCCGATCTGCGGTGCGTCACGGTCGCGGAGTCCATCCGCGACGGCAAGGTCAGCTACATCCAGGGCGTCTTCGACACCTCGCGCGAACAGTTCGTCGAGAGCCGCCGGGTCAAGGGCGAACGGGCCGACGAGCGGGTGCGCGGCGCCCACCGGACCCACCAGGTCGCCGTCTGGGGCTGACGGGTTGCCGGACTGACGGGCTGACGGGCTGACCGGCTGTCCGCCCGACCACCGACGACAGCCGTGCACGCGGCGAGCGGAGGACCGCAGTGAAGAGGAACACCAGGCCCGAGGGCCACCCCGTACGGCCCGGAGGGGCGGCGCCGCGCCCCGCGTTCGCCGTCACCGGCATCCCCGGCGGCACCGACGAGGTCGAGGCGGCCCTGCTGCGCAGCCGCCTGATCGCCGCCGTGGACGCCTTCGGCGGCCACCACGGGCCGGAACCGCTCACCGTCACCATCACCAACCGGCCCGCGGACCGACCACCCGCGAAGGCCGAGGCGGAGGCGGAGGCCGGGGCGGAGGCGGCGGACGGACCCTCGGTGGCGGAGCGCGCGGAGCACTTCACCGCCGCCGCTCCGCTGTACACCTTCGACCGGCTGGTGCTCCCCGACCGCACCATGGAGCAACTGCTGCGCGCGATCCACATCGTGGAGCGGCGCCGCACCCTGTTCGAGGAGTGGGGGCTGCGGACCATCCAGCCGCACCCCAGCTCGGCGGTGAACCTCGAAGGCCCGCCCGGCACCGGCAAGACGATGGCCGCCCACGCCATCGCGGACCGGCTGGGCCGCCCGCTGATCGCCGCCCGCGCCTCCCAACTGGAGAGCAAGTACCACGGGGAGGGGCCCAAGAACCTGGACGCGCTCTTCCACGCCGCCGGGGCCCAGGGCGCGGTGCTCTTCCTCGACGAGGCGGACGGCCTGATGTCCGCCCGCTTCGAGACCACCAGCCACGGCTCCGAGCACGCGGTGAACGCCATGCGCAGCGAACTGCTCACCGCGCTCGACCGGTTCGAGGGGCTTGCGGTGTTCGCCACCAACCTGGTGTCCAGCTACGACACCGCCTTCGACAGCCGCGTCTGGCACGTCCGGTTCCCGGTCCCCGACGAGGCGGCCCGCGCCCGGATCTGGTGCCGTCACCTGCCCGGGACGCTGCCCCTGGCCGACGACGTCCGTACGCAGGACCTCGCCGCCGTCGACGATGTCACCGGGCGGGACATCCGCCGCGCGGTGATCGACGCGGCGGCGGAGGCGCTGCTGACGGGGCGGGACCGGGTCGGCCAGGCGGATCTGCTGGCCGCGGTGGAACGGGTCAAGGAGAGCCGCCCCCACCGCCCTGCGCCGCTCCAGCCCCCGGAGACGCCTCAGCCCCGGGAAACGCCTCAGCCCCGGGAAGCACCTCATCCTCGCGAAACAGGGCAGCCCCCGGAAACACCTCCGTCACCACCGGAACGACTGCGTCCGCCCGCAGCCGGGAAGTGACCATGACGACGCCCCGCCACGTGGGCGGGGCGCGTCACGGGCGCTGGCCCGGTGTCGGAAGGAGCAGAAGGTGCGGCGATTCGAGGGTTATGCGGTCGTACTCACCGGCGCGGGACGGGGCATCGGCGAGGTGACCGCCCGCCGCTTCGCCGCCGAGGGCGCCCGCGTGCTGATCACCGACCTCGACGGCGAGCGGGCCGCGAAGGCGGCCGCGGCGATACGGGCCGACGGCGCCGAGGCCGAGTCGCTGGCCTGCGACGTCGCCGACCGTACGGCGGTCGAGGCGGCCGTCGCGCACGCCGTGGACCGCTTCGGCGCGCTCGACGTACTCGTCAACAACGCCCTGTCCTGCACCCCCGACACCCCGCTGTTCGAGGACCAGCCGGACGACGCGTGGCACCAGGACCTCGACATCACCCTGACCGGCGCCTTCCGCTGCGCCCGCGCCGCGCTGCCCCACCTGGCCGCGGCGGGCGGCCGGGGCGCGATCGTCAACGTCGGCTCGGTCAACGGCGAGCGGGACTTCGGCAACCACGCCTACAGCGCCGCCAAAGCGGGCCTGGCCAGCCTCACCCGCACCCTCGCCGGCCACGCCGCCGGGCGCGGCGTCCGCGTCAACCTCGTCACCCCCGGCACCATCCACACCCCCAGCTGGGACGGCCGGGAGGACGCCCTCGACCGCGCCGCCCGCGTCTACCCCCTGGGCCGCGTCGGCGAACCCGCCGACATCGCCGCCGCCATCACCTTCCTGGCCTCCTCCGACGCTTCCTGGATCACCGGCGTCACCCTCCCCGTGGACGGCGGCCTGCTGATGAGCAACGTGGGCCTGCGGGCGGCCATCGCGGGGGAGTGACGGCCCTCCCGATCACCTCAAGGCTGCCGGATCATCCGCCGCATGACGTCCACGGGCAGCGCCGGATGCCGGGCCGCCTCCTCCGCGGCCTCGGGATCCCGCAACAGCCGCACCAGCGCCTCCGCCGGCAGCTCGGGGTGCCGGGCCGCCGCCCTCCGTATGGTCCACTCGGGGTCGTCCACCAGCCGCACTGCCGAATCCACGGGCAGTCGTGGGTCCTTCGCGGCCCGCAGCCGTACCTCGTCGTCGGCGTCCCGGGCGAACCGCTCCACCAGCTCGGCCGTCGACTCCGGGTCGTCCAGGGCAAGTTGGCGCATGCGCGGGCTGGGGTCGTCGGCGTACCGGAGCAGGCCGTGGCGCGGGAAGTTCGGATGGCCGCGCGGCCGGTCGGGACAGGTCAGACTGCCGGTCCACCACCGCCACACCCCCAGCAGCATGTCGGCGGGCGCGTCGTCGCAGGACTCGGCCAGGAAGAGCTGTACGACTCGGTCCTCGTCCCGGGCGAGGCGGTCGACCACGTCCGGTGGCAGGCGCTTCGCGCGGGCCACGCTCCGGCGCACCAGGAGGTGGGACGAGGCGGCAAGGCGGCGCATGGCTTCGGGGTCGTCGTGGAGTGCGGTGACCCAGTCGAGCGCGTGGGTGAGCCCGTCCGGGTCGATGTCCACCCGGATGTCCGCCCGCTGCTCCTCGGTGAGTTCCGGCCGGAGGGCCACCACATGGCGGACCCCGTCGTCGGGGTCCCGGGCGAGCACGGCGACCAGCTCCGGGGCCAGCCGCGGGTTGCCCGCGAGGCGACTCCGCTGGGCCTTGGTGCCGTGGTGGGTCAGGTGCTCGGCGAGGTCGTGGGTCAGATGACAGGTTTCGAGGGCAGCGTCGCCGAGATCTTCGGCCTCGAAGACCGACCGGGGCAGCGGCTGGGCCTCATGGCCTTCACAGTGCTCGTGGTGGAGCAGCAGCGCGGCGACGCGGACCCCGTCCTCGGGGTCGGCCAGCAGCCCCCGCCGGGCCGCCCCGTCCAGCTGCGGCCAGGCGCGCGGGCAGGCGGCGGCCCGTACGCCGGGCTCCGGGTCGAGGGCCAGCGCGGTCAGCAGCCGTACGGGCAGCCCCGTCAGCCGGGCGGCCTCCGCGCGGATACGCGCCTCGGGGTGGGCGGCCACCCGCTCGTACGCGGCCTCGGTGAGCTCATCGCGCCGGTCCGCCGCGAGCAGGGTGAGGACCCACAGGTTCCTGGGCTTCCGCTCGCCCAGGATCAGCCGGGCCCAGCACTCGGCCGTGAGGTTCGGCTGGCACTCGGCCAGCTGTCCCCGCACCTTCCACTCCGGGTGGACGACGGCTGCCTCCACGACCGAGGCAGACTGCTCGCGCCACAGAAGGTAATGCGAGCGGCCCAGCAAATCGCACCGCAGGTCGTCGGGTACGGCCGGGTTGGCCCCCAGCCCCTGCGCCCACAGCTCGCGCAACCGCTCCGTGGGCCCCGGCCCCTCGAACAGCGACTCCCACACGGCCGCGCCCCGGCTAGCGGGCGACACCCAGCGACGCGAAGTCGTAACCGCCGGCATAGATGTGGCTGGTGTAGACGTTGGTCAGCCGGGGGCCGCGCCAGGTGTAGCTCTTCTGGAAGGTCAGGGGGACAAAGCCGGCGCTGTCGGAGACCTTCCGGTTGATCTCCCGGTACGTCTCCCTGATCTCCCTGCGGTCCTGCCCGGCGATCGCCTTGTCGAAGAGGTTGTTGATGGATTTGTCGTCCACTTGGGGAAAGTTGACATTGCCGGTGGGCAGGATGAAGCGGCCGTCGGCCAGGGGCTGGAGAAATCCCTGGGCGGTCGGGAAGTCGGGGAGCCACCGCCCGAAGATGATGCCGTAGCCCTTCTTCTTGACGGTCGAGGGCGAGCCCACGACCTGGTAGTACTGGCCGAGTTCGATCTGCTCGATGGTGAAGCTGATCCCGATGGCCTTCAGTGAGGACTGCAGCGCCTGAGCGGCGGAGAGGTCGTCGGGGTTTCCGGCGCGGACCGCGATGGTGGTCCGGAAGCCGTTCGGCTTGCCGCAGGCCGCCAGTTCCTTCTTCGCCTCGGCGACATCGGCCCTTCCGCCGCGCTCCCGGACGCCGTACGGATCGTCGGAGGGGTTCGCCCCTTCGATGCCCGGCGGGAGCATGTTGGTGGCGATCTCACCGCCGCCGGGGCCGCCGAGGGCCGTCTGTATGGACTGCCGGTCCGTCCCGTAGATGACCGCCTTGCGGCAGTGGATGTTGTTCATCGGCTTGACGGTCCGCGGCAGGCCCAGATAGCGGATGCCCATGGTGTACGGGTCGTCCAGCCGGGTCTTGAGCTCGGTGCTGCTCACAGCCCTGGCGATGGCCGGCTTGGGAAGCGAGGTCGGTTCGAGATCCACGTCGTAGGAGCCCGCGAAGAGCCGCTGGCTCCTGGCATTGTCGTCCAGGATGATGTCGACCGTGATCCGGTCGGGCAGGGCGGCGCGGACCGGGTCGGAGCTCTGGTCCCATTCGGTGTTGCGGACCAGCTCCAGCGACTTGTTCGGCGTATACGAGCCGAATTTGTACGGCCCGGAGGAGAACGGGCGCTCTTGGTATTTGGACTTGGTGTCCTTCGCGCTCGGCACGGGCGAACCGGCCGGCATCGCCAGCATCTGCTCGAAGTCGCTGTTGGGCTCGGCCAGATGGAAGACGATGGTCTTCGACGTGGGGGTCTCGATCGCCTTCAGGCCCAGCTTGTCGTCCTTGTAGGGGCCCTTGTACTTCCCGTCGGGGTCGAGGACCTGCTTGAAGTAGGACGGGCCGCCGGGGAGTACATCGGTGGCCCAGCCCCGCTCGATGCCGTATTTGACGTCCTCGGAGGTGATGGGCGTGCCGTCCTCCCAGGTGATCCCGTCGCGCAGGGTGTAGGCGTACGTCTTGCCGCCCTCGCTCACCTTGGCCTTGCTCGTCGCGAGGTCCGGGACCAGATCGGAGCCGCCCTTATCGGGTTTGGGGGCGAAGGTGACCAGCTGACGGGTGAAGTAGCGGGAGAAGTTCCACGCGAAGCTGTAGTAGCTGCGCTGCGGATCCCAGGAGTCGGCGTCGCTCCTGCCGACGAACTTCAGCGTGCCGCCCTTGGCCTTCGACGGATTGACGACGCGCTCGGTCGCGGCGTTGTACGCGGGGCCGGGGGCCTTCTTCGCCGGGGCGTTCGTCGGCGACGGCTTCGCGACGGGCTTCTTGGGGGAGTCGTCCTCCGTCCACTTGTTCACCAGCGGGATGCCGGCGGCCAGCAGGCCACCGACGACCGCCACCGCTATCGCGGAGCGGATGAGGAGCCGGCGGTTGCCCGGCCCGCCGCTGCCGGGGGGCGGGGTCTGGGGCGGGGCGAATCCCGGGGGCCAGGCGGGCGGGGCGGGCGGCGGTGGGGGAGCCTGCCCGGGGGCGTACGGCGGGGGCGGCAGGGGAGCGCCGGCGCCCGGCGCGTACACCGGGGGCGTCGGGCCGAAGCCGGGCATGGCGGCGGCCGTGTTGCGCGCCAGGGCGAGGCCGCCCGCGCTGCCGCCGCGGTCGCGCTTATGCGGCAGCGGCCGTCCCTTGGCGCCCATCGCCGCGTACACCTGCCCGTAGACGGTGTCCAGGTCGAGCAACTGCGGCCCGCCCGGAACCCCTTCGCTCAGCAGTCTGAGCAGTTCGCCGGTGAAGGCGGTGTGGGGCTCGCCGGGCGGGGCGAACGCGAAGCTGCTGTCGGGGACGGCGGCCAGCAGACAGGCGCCGTCGAGCTCCGCGCGGTCGACCACCGCCTCGATCCCGTGCACGAAGCCGGGCGTCTCACCGCTGAGGCAGCAGTCGAGCAGCATCACCCGCCGGCCCGCCCGGCCGTCGGACATGACATCGCGCAGGGTGCCGTACGACAGTCCCGTATAGGACCGCTGCCGCTGTGACCCGGTGAGGCCGAGGACCAGCTCGCCGCGGCGCGGCTCGACCAGGGAGTGGCCGGCGAAGTACACCAGCAGGGTGTCGGTGGCCTGCTCGGCCGCGGTCCGGACGGCGTCCAGGACCTCGACCGGGTCCTGGGGGTTCCCGATGACGGTGCAGTGCTCGGGGGCGAGCCCCCAGGTGTGCGGGGCGCACAGGGTGGCGGCGAGCGTGCGGAGGTTGTTCGCCACCATTGGCAGCTGCTCTATGTGGTCATAGCGGCTGGTGCCGATGAGCACCGCCCGTGAAGTGGCCGCGTCGGGCAGGACCGTCACCGCTGCCGCCCCTCGTTCGCACCGGCGGGCGCGGCGGTGAGCCGCCGCTGCCCTCGCTGCCCTCGCCCAGCACCGCTCGCCTCAACACCGATCCGCAACGGGCCCCCCTTTGAGTGATGACGGCCTCATATTGTGCACTACTCAAGGGCGGTCGGAACTGCCCGATCGGGGTACGTCGGCGGTCCTTCCCGAGCGCTCCCGCTCAGTACTCCTTGAGTGCGTACGAGTTGGCGACGTCCAGGTCCGCCCGGAGGTCGGCGACGAACTCCTCCCCCTCCACTTCGCCGAGGTCCATGGCGTCCCGGGCGTCCATCACGGCCTTGTTGGTCAGCGCGAGCTCCTGGTTGGCGGTCACGTAGCCGCGCAGCTCCCGCTCGTACGCCGCGAAGGCGGCAGCGTGGTCGCCGTCCGCAGCCTTCAGCTCGCCCGCCAGGACGTACGCGCCGACCAGGGCCATGCTGGTGCCCTGGCCGGACATGGGCGAACCGCAGTAGCCCGCGTCGCCGAGCAGCGCCACCCGGCCGCGGGACCAGGAGTCCATGCGGATCTGGGCCATGGAGTCGAAGAGGAAGTCCGGGGCGCCCCACATGTGCTCAAGCAGCCGGGGCATCTCCCAGCGTGCCTTGGCGAACTCCCGGGCGATCAGCCGCTTCTGCGCGTGCGGGTCGCCGGTGTCGGACTCGGCGGGCGGCTCGTCCCAGTCGAAGCCGATGTAGACGCGGACCTCCTGGTTGTCGCGGACGCTCATCACCATTCCGCCCCACAGGTCGCCGCCCATCTTGTAGACGACCTGCCAGCGGTCGAGGCCGAGGAAGTTGGGCGCCGTCCACACGGCCAGCGAGGTGCCGAGGTGGTGCAGATGGTCCTCTTCCGGTCCGAAGGCCAGCCGCCGGGTGTGGGAATGCAGCCCGTCGGCGCCCACGACCAGGTCGAAGCGGCGCTTCGTACCGCCGCGGAAGACCACCCGCACGTCGTCCGCGTCCTGTTCCAGCCGGTCGATGGAGTCGCCGTAGACGTAACTGATCCCGGCTCCGCCCGCATCGGCGACGACCGCGGCGAGGTCGTCGCGCAGGATCTCCACATCGGGGCTGTCGAGGTCGCCGCCGCTGACGGTGCGCTCGGTGGTGCGGAACAGCTCCTGACCCTCGTCGTCGACCACCGACATCCCCCGCAGATCGGTGCTGAGGCCCCGGATCCGGTCGAGTACGCCCATGCGCTCGGCCACCTCCAGCGCGGGGCCGCGGACGTCGATCGCGTGTCCGCCGGGGCGGGGCCCCGCGGCCTGCTCGACGACGGTGACCTCGTATCCGTACCGGTCCAGCCAGTAGGCGAGCGCGGGCCCGCCGATACCGGCGCCCGATATCAGAACGCTCTGCTGACGCTTCTTCTGACGCATGGTGACTCCCCGTCGGTGCAGCGAGTGGTTGGTCGGACAACTCGATGCTGGTCCGGGCCACCGACGCGGCACCGACGCCGAGCCGACACCCGCCCGCCAACGCCGACGCGGCGCCGACACGGCCCTTGAGGGGGCCGCGCCGACGCCGCGTCGGTCGTGGGTTGTCGCTCGGGTCGGGTCAGCCTGCGCGCAGCACCGAGGCCACGATCGGCCCCGCCGAGTCACCGCCGTGGCCGCCCTGCGGCACCACGGCCGCCGCCGCGAGGTCGCCGCTGTAGGCGGTGAACCAGCCGTTGGGCTGCTTCTGTCCGTCGACCTCCGCCGAGCCCGTCTTGGCGCCGAAGTCACCGCTCATCCCGGACATCGCCTGGGCGGCGGTGCCCGCGGTCGCGGTCAGCTTCATCAGGCTCTTGAGCTGCTGCCGGGTGCTCGGCTTCATGGCGCGGGCGGCCTTGGCCAGGGTCCGGTTGTCCAGCGAGGGGGAGACCAGGTAGGGCTGGTGGAAGGAGCCGCTGGCGACGGTCGCCGAGACCGACGCCATGTTGAGCGGGTTCATCCGCACCCCGCCCTGCCCGATCAGCGACGCGCCCTTCTGGGCGGCGGACTGCACCGGCACCGCGCCGTCGAAGGAGGAGATGCCGGTCTGCCAGTTCAGCCCGATGCCGAAGACGTCCCGGGCCTCCTTGGTGAGGTCGTCGTCGGCCAGCTTGGGCGCCTGGCTGATGAAGGCCGTGTTGCAGGAGCGGGCGAAGCTCTGCTCGAACCTGCCGCCCTTGATCTCGAACTTGTCGTCGTTCTGGAACTTCCAGCCGCCGTACGAGAAGTACTTCGGGCACGGGTGCGGCTTGCCGTAGCCCGCCAGGCCCTTGTCGATGAGCAGCGCCGAGGTGATGACCTTCATGGTCGAGCCGGGCGCGTACGAGCCCTGGAAGGCGGTGTTGAACCCCTGGGCCGGGGAGTTGGCGACCGCCAGGACCTCGCCGGTGCTGGCCTTGACCGCCACCACCGCGGCCTTGGGCCGCTTTTTGACCGCCTGCTCCGCCGTCGCCTGGAGCTTCGCGTCGATCGTCGTGCGGAGCGTGCCGGCCTTGCCCTTGGAGAGCACCTTCAGCGTCTCGTCGGGGGACTTGGAGCCCTTGGCGCGGGAGATCCACGTCTCCACGCCGGGCGTGCCGCCCGCCTTCTTGCCGTAGCGCTCCCGCAGTCCGTCCAGGATCGCCTTGAGCGTCGGGTGGTCGGCGGCGCTCAGCTCCGCGCCGTCGCGGTCGACGGCCTTGATCGGGGGCGTACCGGCCGGGCCCGTCTTGAGGGCGTCCCCGGCCTTGAGCTTCGGGTGCACGACCGACGGCTTCCAGTCGACGACCGCCGCCCCGCTGGTCTTGTCGCGGGTGACGGCCAACGAGGATTCATACGTCCAGGGGATCTGGCGTCCGCCGTAGGCGATCTGCGCGTTGACCGTGAACGGCACCGTGCTGCCGGTGGGCTGACCCGCCGCCAGCGTCGCCTTTCCGATGTGGGCCTTGTCACGGTAGGCGGTGAGCGCGGCCGTGGCGGCCTTGTCGTCGTCCGTCAGACCGGCGGCCTTCGCGGTCTGTCCCGCGGACCAGGCGGCCAGGAAGTCCCGGGCCGTGGCCTTGACCTCGGCCGCGCTCGGCGGGCCGGTCTTCACCTTCTTGACCACCGGCTTTTCGTCGCCGGCCCCGCTGTCCGCGCCGTCCTTCGAACCGGTCGAGCCGTCCTGTCCGCCACCGCAACCGGCGACCCCGACCATGGCGGCGAACACCGCACCGATGACCGCGGCTCTCGCGCCACTCCGCATTGCAGAACCCCCACAGTCCCTCGAAGCCCTCCACCGCTCGATGGAGTGCGTGGTCCGGGGCACTCTACCGGCATCGAGAGCGGCGTCCTTGCCCGTCAGGTCCCCTTGGATCCCGTCAGATCCAGGTGTCGAGCCAGATCCGGGACCGCCATTGATCCATGGGCAGCGTCTGACCTGTGTAGAGGGGGAAGAAGTAGATGAAATTCCAGATGATGAGAAGCACGAGCACACCCGCGCCGACCGTGCCGATCACCCGCCGGTTCTCCGAGGCCCCCGGCGGCCCCACGATGGCGCCGATCATCATCGCCACCGCCAGACACAGGAACGGCACGAAGACCACGGCGTAGAAGGAGAAGATCGTCCGCTCCTGGTACAGGAACCACGGCAGATAGCCCGCCGCCAGGCCGCACAGGACCGCGCCCGCCCGCCAGTCCCGCCGCAGCGCCCACCGGAACAGCAGATACGCCACCGCGAAGCAGGCCGCCCACCACAGCAGCGGGGTGCCGAGCGCCAGCACCTCGCGGGCGCACTTCTCGGTCGCGTCCTTGGGACAGCCGGCCTCGCCGGGGGAGGGCGACTCGTAGAAGTAGGAGACCGGGCGGGACTGGATCAGCCAGCTCCACGGGTTGGACTGGTAGATATGCGGGTCGTCCAGCTTCACATGGAACTTGTAGACCTCGGTCTCGTAGTGCCACAGGCTGCGCAGCGGGTTCAGCCAGGCCCAGGGCCCGTGGTCGCTGTAGCCGCCGCCTCCCATGTTCTTCGGGGTCTCGGCCCAGTGCCGGAAGTAGCCGCTGTGGGTCCAGCCGCTGCGGGCGCTGTAGCTGCCGCTGGTGGTGAACCAGCCCCACCAGCTGGCGAGGTAGGTGACCAACGCCACAGGCACGGTCGTCAGGAAGGCCCACAGGGTGTCGCGGCGCAGCATCGCCCGGAAGGGGCGGCGCGCCCCGGCGGTGCGGCGGGCGCCCATGTCCCACAGGACCGTCATCACGCCGAAGGCCGCCAGCACGTACAGGCCGTTCCACTTGGTGCCGGCCGCGAGCCCCAGGCACACCCCGGCGGCGATCCGCCACGGCCGCACGCCGAGCTTCAGCCGCGCGGCGATCTCCGCGTCGGGGCGGGCGGTGCCGTCCGGGTCGACCGGCAGGGCGGCGGCGAGCCGCGCCCGTGCCTGGTCCCGGTCGATCAGCAGACATCCGAAGGCGGCCAGGACGAAGAACATGACGACGAGGTCGAGCAGCGCGGTGCGGCTCATCACATAGTGCAGACCGTCCACGGACAGCAGCAGCCCCGCCAGACACCCCAGGAAGGTGGACCGGAACAGCCGCCGCCCGATCCGGCACAGCATGAGCACCGACGCCGTGCCGAGCAGGGCGACCATGAACCGCCAGCCGAACGGGGTCAGACCGAAAAGCTGCTCGCCGACCGCGATCACCCACTTGCCCACCGGCGGGTGGACGACATACCCGGCGGCGTCGCTCAGCGGGATCTGCTGGGGATCCGCGATGATCTTGCCGTTGGCGTTTTTCGGCCAGGTGCCCTCGTAGCCGAGCTGGAGCAGCGCCCAGGCGTCCTTGGCGTAGTACGTCTCGTCGAATATGACCTTGCCGGGGCTGTCGAGCCGCCAGAAGCGGAGCAGCCCGGCGAACAGCGCGACCAGCAGCGGCCCGCCCCAGCCGGTCCAGCGGGCGATCCGCGACGCCGCCGGCGGAGCCGCGCCCAGCGCCTCCCACAGCCGGGTCCCCGGCTGTGGGTAGGGGGGCACCAGCCGCTCCCGTACGTCGGACCGCGGCCGGCCCGCGTATCCGAAGCGGCGCAGCCGGCGCTGCCAGGCGGGCGGATGCTGGCCGGCGGCTCGGCCCGGCTGGGCGTGGGTCGCGGTGTCACTCGTCACCCGGCCCATCGTAGGGAAGCGGACTATGAGAGTGGCGAGCCAAGTCGTCCGGCCGGGGATCGGGGGCCTGCCCATCGGGGTTTCCTGAGCCCGCTCCGGGTGCTGCGAGGATGGATCGTGTGACTGGAACGCTGGTACTGGCAGGGACCCCCATCGGCGACACGCGGGACGCGCCCCCGCGGCTGGCCGCCGAGCTCGCGGCCGCCGATGTGGTGGCCGCCGAGGACACCCGGCGGCTGCGCCGCCTCACCCAGGCGCTGGACGTGCAGCCGCGCGGCCGGGTGGTGTCCTACTTCGAGGGCAACGAGGCGGCCCGTACGCCCGAGCTGGTGGAGGCCCTGGCCGGGGGCGCGCGGGTGCTGCTGGTCACCGACGCGGGCATGCCGTCCGTCTCCGACCCCGGCTTCCGCCTGGTCGCCGCGGCCGTCGAGCGGGGGATCACGGTCACCGCGGTGCCCGGGCCCTCGGCCGTGCTGACGGCGCTCGCGCTCTCCGGGCTGCCGGTGGACCGCTTCTGCTTCGAGGGCTTTCTGCCGCGCAAGGCGGGCGAGCGGCTGGGGCGGCTGCGCGAGGTCGCGGCCGAGCGCCGCACGCTGGTGTACTTCGAGTCGCCGCGCCGCCTGGACGACACGCTGGCCGCCATGGCCGAGGTGTTCGGCGCGGACCGGCGGGCCGCCGTGTGCCGCGAGCTGACCAAGACGTACGAGGAGGTCAGGCGCGGCCCGCTGAAGGATCTCGCGGCCTGGGCGGCCGAGGGCGTACTGGGCGAGATCACGGTGGTGGTCGAGGGCGCCCCCGAACCGGCTCCCGGCGAGGCCGACCCGGCCGAGCTGGCCCGGCGGGTCGCGGTCCGCGAGGAGGCCGGGGAGCGCCGCAAGGAGGCCATCGCGGCGGTCGCGCAGGAGGCGGGCCTGCCCAAACGGGATGTGTTCGACGCGGTGGTGGCGGCAAAGAACGCGGCACGTACCGAGCCACGCGGAGGTAAAGGGGAAGGCTGAAAAGCAAAGGTTAGGCCGGGTGGCGGGGGCGTTGGGGCATCCGGCCGCCAAATCTCCCTCAAGAGGTGGAAGGGCAGCTGCACTCCGGGCCGGTAAAGGCGTCCACTGGTGGTGGGACGTCCAGTCCCGGAAGCCTTGTCCTGCGGACAAGAGGAGTTGCCATGAGCGAAATTGCGGGTACCTCGAGCGGCGTTCGCCCGATAGCCCACACCACCGACGACGCGACGGACGGGGAGGTCGCCCACGAGGCGTACGCCTTCGCGTGCATGAAGTGCGGGCACGGCTGGGAGCAGTCGTACGACATCGAGCATCACGTGGACGCCGAGGGGAGGGCGTTTGTCATCTACTTCACCGATGGCATGCGCGTACGGTCCCCGCTGACCAGCCCCAACTGCCACAACTGCGGCGCCGACCTCGTACGCATCATGAGGTCGGGCCAGGTGTCGACGGCCCTGCGGAGCCTGGGCGGGGAGCCCCGGCGGCGGGCCCGTCGGGCGGACGCCGAGGCGTCCGACGCCACACCGGCACCGGCCGCCCCGCCGGCGCGGCGTGGCCACCACTGGCATCTGTCGGATCTGCTGCATCCGTTCCAGAGCCGGAAGTAAGGCACAGGGAGTAAGGCACAGGGCCGACGGCCGCCGTTTTCCGGTGATTGACTCACCGGTAATCGGCGGCCGATGGTGATCCTGGTCACCCGCATATGAGCCGGACCGTATCCGAATGAGCGCCAGGGCGTGATTTCTTCGCGGTTCTTCAGCGTTCTCCGGCATTCTCCGGCGTTCTCCGGCGATCTCCGGCAAATAGAATCGCGCTCATGGCGCAGTCACAAAACAAAAAGGATCTGCCTCCGCCGCTCCCCGAGCCGCTGCGGGTCCCGGTCGCCGATTCGCATACCCACCTGGACATGCAGTCGGGCACCGTCGAAGAGGCCCTTGCCAAGGCCGCCTCGGTCGGCGTGACCACCCTCATCCAGGTGGGCTGCGACCTCGCCGGGTCGCACTGGGCGGCGAAGACGGCCGAAGCCCACGAGAACATCTGGGCCACCGTGGCCCTGCACCCCAACGAGGCGCCGCGCATCGTCCACGGGACCCCTCCTTCTGGGGGGCAAGCCCCCCAGGCCCCCCGCGACGGTTGGTTGCGCGAACCGGGCGGCGAGACGGCCCTGGACGCCGCCCTGGAGGAGATAGCGGCCCTCGCCGCACTCCCGCAGGTACGGGGCGTCGGCGAGACCGGCCTCGACTACTTCCGCACCGGCCCCGAGGGCATCGCCGCCCAGGAGCGGTCCTTCCGCGGCCATATCGCCATCGCCAAGCGGTACGGCAAGGCGCTGGTCATCCACGACCGCGAGGCGCACGACGACGTGCTGCGGGTGCTCGCCGAGGAGGGCGCGCCCGAGACCGTCGTCTTCCACTGCTACTCCGGCGACGCCGCCATGGCGAAGATCTGCGCGGAGCGCGGCTACTACATGTCCTTCGCGGGCAACGTCACCTTCAAGAACGCCACCCCGCTGCGCGAAGCCGTCGCCGTCGCCCCGCTCGACCTGCTGCTGGTCGAGACCGACGCGCCCTTCCTCACCCCCGCCCCGTACCGCGGACGGCCTAACGCCCCGTACCTCATTCCGCTCACCCTGCGGGCCATGGCGGAGGTCAGGGGCGTCCCCGAGGACACCCTCGCGGCCGCAGTCGCGGCCAACACCGCGCGGGTTTTCGGCTGTCGCCCGCCGGTTTCCGGCGCCGGCGAGCCCAGGGAAGGGAACTACGCACAGTAGTCATACCGCTTTGGAGAGTGGCCGCCGCTCCGCTACAGTCCCGGGACTCATGCCCTGACCAGTGGACTTGTGGAGTGTTGCCGGAGTGTTGTCGTGAGCCGTACGCAAGGCGACCGCCGTGTCGCGGACAGCCGCCGTGCCGCGGGCAGTCACCGCGGCACGGGCGGCCGGGCCGACGCCCGCCGGGCCGCGCGCCGCAGACAGCGCGCCGCCCGGCCCGAGCAGTTGCGCCGGCTGCTGCCCCAGGCGCTGGTCGTCGCCGCGCTGGCGGGCGGCACCTCCGCCTTCGTGGCCGAGGACAAGGCCGTACGGCTGACCGTCGACGGCAGCGCCCGCACCCTGCACACCTACGCCGGGGACGTCGCGGAACTGCTCGCGGACGAGGGCGTGGACGTCGGCGCCCACGACCTCATCGCCCCCGTGCCCGAAGCGGACCTCGTCAGCGGCGACCGGATCGCCGTCCGCTACGGCCGCCCGGTCACCCTCACCGTCGACGGAGAACGCCGCCGGGTGTGGACCACCGCCCACACCGTGGACGGTGCGCTGCGCCAGCTCGGGGTGCGCGCCGAGGGCGCCCACCTCTCCGCCTCGCGCTCGGCCGCGATCTCGCGGCGCGGCCTGGACCTGGACGTACGGACCGAGCGCACGGTCACCTTCATGGCCGACGGGCGTGAGCGCACCCTGCGCACCAACGCCGCCACCGTCGCCGACGCCCTGGCCGAGGCCGGGATCGCGCTGCGCGACCAGGACACCACCTCCGTGCCCCAGGAGAGCTTTCCGCGCGACGGCCAGACCATCTCGGTCATGCGGATCACCGGCCGTGAGGAGGTCCGCGACCGGGACATCCCCTTCCCGACCTTCCGGCGCGCCGACCCCACCGTCCTCCAGGGCGCCGAACTGGTGGCCGCCGTGGGCGAGCCGGGCCTGGAGCGCACCACCTACCTGGTGCGCACCGTCAACGGCGTCCGGCAGCGGCCTCGGAAGCTCAAGACCCGCGTGGTGCGCCGGCCCGTGGCCCGCGTCGTACGGGTCGGCACCAAACCCCGGCCGCCGCAGCCCGTGGCCGGTGCGGAGGGGCTCGACTGGCAGGCCATGGCCCGCTGCGAATCCGGCGGGCGGCCGAACGCGGTCGACGACTCCGGCCGGTACGGCGGGCTCTACCAGCTCGACCAGGGCACCTGGCAGAACCTGGGCGGGCAGGGACGCCCGCAGGACGCGCCCCCGGCGGAGCAGACCTACCGCGCGAAGAAGCTGTACGTACAGCGGGGGGCGAGCCCCTGGCCGCACTGCGGCCACCGGCTGAGCGGATAGCCCGCGGGTAGCTTGCGGGCAGTTCAAGGGCCGTAAACTTGCGCCGGTGAGCTCCACCGACGCAGGCGCCCTGCTGGGCCCCGCCGACATCCGCGAACTGGCCGCCCGGCTCGGCGTACGCCCCACCAAGCAGCGCGGCCAGAACTTCGTCATCGACGCCAACACGGTCCGCCGGATCGTCCGGACCGCCGACGTCCGGCCCGACGACGTGGTCGTCGAAGTCGGCCCGGGGCTCGGCTCGCTGACCCTGGCCCTCCTGGAGGCCGCCGACCGGGTCACGGCCGTCGAGATCGACGACGTGCTCGCGGCGGCCCTCCCCTCGACGGTCCAGGAGCGGCTGCCCGGCCGCGCGGACCGCTTCGAGCTCGTCCACTCCGACGCCCTGCACATCACGGAGCTGCCCGGCCCCGCGCCCACCGCGCTGGTCGCCAACCTCCCGTACAACGTCGCGGTCCCGGTGCTGCTGCATATGCTCGACCGCTTTCCCACCATCGAGCGGACCCTCGTCATGGTCCAGGCCGAGGTCGCCGACCGGCTCGCGGCGGCGCCCGGCTCCAAGGTGTACGGCGTGCCGTCGGTGAAGGCCGCCTGGTACGCCGAGGTGAAGCGCGCCGGGGCGATCGGCCGCAATGTGTTCTGGCCCGCCCCGAACGTCGACTCCGGCCTGGTCTCCCTCGTCCGCCGCTCCGCCCCGCTCCGTACCACCGCCACCAAGGCGCAGGTCTTCCGGGTGATCGACGCGGCCTTCGCGCAGCGCCGCAAGACGCTCCGGGCGGCCCTCGCGGGCTGGGCCGGATCCGCCGCGGCGGCGGAGGCCGCGCTGACGGCGGCCGGGATCTCGCCCCAGGCGCGGGGCGAGGCGCTGACGGTCGAGCAGTTCGCGGCGATCGCGGAGCAGGCGATCATCGACGAGCGGCCCGCCGAACATCCCCCGACGGACAACCCTGGGAGAAACCAGCCGTGACCCGATCCGTGACCGCCCGCGTGCCCGCGAAGGTCAATGTCCAGCTCGCGGTCGGCGGCCTTCGGCCGGACGGCTTCCACGACCTGGCCAATGTCTTCCTCGCGGTGGGGCTGTACGACGAGGTCACCGCCACCCCGGCCGACGAGCTGCGGATCACCGTCTCCGGTGCGGACGCGGACAGCGTGCCGCTCGACCGCACCAACCTCGCCGCCCGCGCCGCCCTCGCGCTCGCCGAGCGGCATGGCGCCCCGCCCCGGGTCCGGCTGCACATCGACAAGGACATCCCGGTGGCCGGCGGCATGGCGGGCGGCAGTGCGGACGCCGCCGGGGCGCTGGTGGCGTGCGATGCGCTGTGGGGCACGGCGGCCTCCCGCGCCGAACTGCTGGAGATCTGCGCCGAGTTGGGCAGCGATGTGCCATTCAGCCTGGTCGGCGGGGCGGCCCTGGGCCGGGGGCGGGGCGAACTGCTGACCCCGCTGGAGACCGGCTCCACCTTCCACTGGGCGTTCGCCGTGGCCGAGGGAGGCCTGTCCACCCCCGCCGTCTACCGCGAATGCGACCGGCTGCGCGCCGCAGACGGCCAGGGGGCCACGGTGGACGACGTACCCGACCCCGAGCCGTCCGCGGCCCTCCTGGAGGCGCTGCGCACCGCGGACGCCGCGGCGCTCGCCGCCGCCGTGACCAACGACCTCCAGCCCGCCGCGCTGTCCCTGCGGCCCGCCCTGGCCGACACGCTGCGCGCGGGCACCGACGCGGGCGCCCTCGCCGCGCTGGTCTCCGGCTCCGGCCCGACCTGTGCGTTCCTGGCCGAGGACGCGGAAGCGGCCGCCGCCGTGGCGAAGGCCCTGGCCGCCTCGGGCACCTGCCGCGCCGTACGGGTGGCCACGGGGCCGGCGGCGGGGGCGGCCGTCGTACGCGATTGACCCGGAGGGTCAGCGGATGCCCCGGGATGTCGCCGGCCCGGGGGTCAGCGGATGATCAGCAGGTTCACCAGCCAGGCGATACCGAGCGCCAACAGTGACGCGCCCCACACCGCGCGGCCGAGCAGACGGCGGGAGAAGGCCCCCCAGGTGCCGGCCAGCGCGGCGACCAGCGAGATGTAGACGGCGATGTAGACGGCGGTGTCCTGGCCGCCGTCGGTGCAGATGAAACGGGTGTCGTCGATGCCGCAGTCCGACCCGGCGGACATCGAGAGCATGGGCAGGAACATGAGGGTCAGCCCGGCGCTGAGCCACACCACCCCGACCGCCACCACCCGGATGGCCCTCAGCCTGCGCTCCGCCCGCTGCTCCGCCCGCTGCTGTTCGGCGGCCCGCTCCGCCTCGGCCGCTCTGGCCTGGGCCAGCTCCTGCTCCCGGTCCGCCTCGATCGTGCCCGCACCGGCCCACAGGCTCCTCGCATGATCCATGGCAGAGGACGCTAGGAGCGAGATCACCCGCGTGGCATCCGTACGGATACTCAGACGGGCTACCTACTACCCTGGGATGTCGATCGATCCGTGTACAGGAGTGTGATGGCCACCAACTTGGTCAACGTCGAAGCCGTCGGCAAGGTGTACGGCACCCGGGCGCTGCTCGACGGCATCTCCCTCGGGGTGAGCGAGGGCGACCGGATCGGCGTCGTCGGCCGCAACGGTGACGGCAAGACCACCCTGATCCGGATTCTCGCCAAACTGGAGCCCGCCGATACCGGCCGCGTCACCCACTCCGGGGATCTGCGGCTCGGCGTGCTCACCCAGCACGACTCGCTCGACCCCGCGGCCACCGTCCGCCACGAGGTCATCGGCGATCTCGCCGATCACGAGTGGGCGGGCAACGCCAAGATCCGGGACGTGCTGACCGGCCTCTTCGGCGGGCTCGACCTGCCCGGCTTCACCCAGGGCCTGGACACCGTCATCGGCCCGCTCTCCGGTGGCGAGCGCCGCCGGATCGCGCTCGCCAAGCTGCTCATCGCCGAGCAGGACCTGATCGTCCTGGACGAGCCGACCAACCACCTCGACGTCGAGGGCATCTCCTGGCTGGCCGCCCATCTGCGGGCGCGGCGCTCGGCGCTGGTGGTGGTCACCCACGACCGCTGGTTCCTGGACCAGGTCTGCACCCGGATGTGGGATGTGCAGCGCGGCGCGGTCCATGAGTACGAGGGCGGCTACAGCGACTATGTGTTCGCCCGCGCCGAGCGGGAGCGCATCGCCGCGACCGAGGAGGCCAAGCGGCAGAACCTGGTCCGCAAGGAGCTGGCCTGGCTGCGCCGCGGCGCCCCGGCCCGTACCAGCAAGCCCCGCTTCCGTATCGAGGCGGCGAACGCGCTGATCGCGGACGTGCCGGCGCCCCGCGACTCCGCGGAGCTGATGAAGTTCGCGAACTCGCGCCTGGGCAAGACCGTCTTCGACCTGGAGGACGTGACCGTCCAGGCGGGACCGAAGGTGCTGCTGAAGCATCTGACCTGGCAGCTGGGGCCCGGTGACCGGATCGGCCTGGTGGGCGTGAACGGCGCGGGGAAGACCTCGCTGCTGCGGGCCATGGCCGAGGCGGCCGACAGCGACGGCGAGCGGCAGCCGGTGGGCGGCCGGGTGGTGGTCGGCCGGACCGTCAAGCTGGCGTATCTGTCCCAGGAGGTCACGGAGCTGGACCCGGCCTTGCGGGTGCTGGAGGCCGTGGAGCGGGTGCGGCAGCGGGTGGACCTGGGCAAGGGGCGGGAGATGACCGCCTCGCAGCTGTGCGAGAAGTTCGGCTTCACCAAGGAGCGGCAGTGGACGCCGGTCGGCGACCTCTCCGGCGGCGAGCGGCGCCGGCTCCAGGTGCTGCGGCTGCTGATGGACGAGCCGAACGTGCTGTTCCTCGACGAGCCGACGAACGACCTCGACATCGAGACGCTGACCCAGCTGGAGGATCTGCTCGACGGCTGGCCCGGCTCGCTCGTGGTGATCAGCCACGACCGGTACTTCATCGAGCGGACGACGGACCGGGTCTTCGCGCTGCTGGGCGACGCGACGATGCGGATGCTGCCGCGGGGCGTCGACGAGTACCTGGAGCGGCGTCAGCGGGTGCAGGCCGCCGCGGCGTCGGCCCCCGTGGCGCCCGGACGGCAGAAGGCCGCGGAACAGCCGGGCCCGGCGCAGAAGTCGGCGGCCGAGCAGCGCGCCGCGAAGAAGGAGCTCCAGAAGATCGAGCGGCGCCTTGACCGCATCGGCGAGCAGGAGACGGAGCTGCACGAGCGGATCGCCGAGCACGCCACGGACTTCGCGAAGGTCGCGGAGCTCGACGCGCGGCTGCGGGAGTTGACGGGCGAGCGGGAGGAACTGGAGACCCGCTGGCTGGATCTCGCCGAGGACGTCTAGGGCAACGGTCGCGTCACAGGCCGGTCTCAGCTGATCGATGAGGCTGAGACCGGCCCTTGGCCTGATAGCACCGGGTGATAAAAAGAACTCCCGCTTGCGTGCCGCTCACTGGCGGGTTGCGTGTCCGATTCGCTCCTTCCTGGTGGGCTTTGAACCCCGGGATCGCGGGGGAGGCCGGTCGGTTCACGGACCCGCGCACTAAGGAAAATCCGATGTCGCAGCCGCCTCCGCCGCCGAATCAGCCGCCGCAGGGTGGCTTTGGCGCACCGCAGGACCCGTCGTACGGCTATCCGCAGCAGCCTCCGGGGCAGCCGCCCGCCCAGCCGGGCTACGGCTATCCGCAGGCGCCGGGCCAGCCGCCGCAGGCTCCCCGGACCCCGCCGCCGGCCCCGCCCGGCCCGGCAGCGCCTCCCCCACCCGGCCCGCCCGGCCCGCCCCAGACTCCGCCCTCCGGTATGCCCCAGACGCCCCCGCAGGGCGCCGGCGGCTACGGCTATCCGCCGCAGCAGCCGCAGCAGCCGCAGTCCGTGCACGCTCAGCCGACGCAGGTGGGCATGCCCGCGGCGTACGCGTCCGGCCAGCAGCCGCAGTACGCGTCCGGCCAGCAGCCGCAGTACGGATATCCGCCCCAGGGCCCGTACCCGCCCCAGAACACCTACCCGGGCGCGACGCCGGGCGGCGGCCAGGGCGGCGGCAACAAGTCCAAGCAGCGCATGATGATCATCGTCAGCGCGGTGGTCGCGGTCGCGCTGATCGTCGGCGGCGGCATCTTCTTCGCCACCAAGGGCGACGGCGGCAGCGACGACCAGGCCAAGGACCCCAAGGACAAGAAACAGAGCCAGGACTCCACTTCGGGCACTTCGGGCACGACGGGCGGCAAGGACGTGCCCGCGCCCGAGACCGTCGACGCAAAGCTGATCAACAAGATCGACATGCCGAAGGTGAAGGACCAGATCACCACCGAGGGCATGTGGGTCACCGACGACACCTTCGTGAAGGCCGACGTCTACAAGGTCGTCGGCTATCCGCTGGACGGCGGAAGCCCGAAGTGGACCATCCCGCTGGCGGGCGAGATCTGCTGGTCCTCGGACCACGTCAGTGAGAACGGCCTGACGACGATCCTCTTCCAGGAGGCCAAGCCCTCCAAGGCGGACAAGTACCCCTCCTGCACGGAGGTCGGGCTCGTCGACCTGAACAACGGCAAGATGCTCTGGCAGAAGCATGTGGGCTCCGGTGACGAAAAGGAGCGCTTCGACGAGGTGACCCTCGGCGGCGGCACCGTCGCCGCGGGCGGCACCAGCGGCGGCGCGGCCTGGTCGCTCGACGGCAAGCTGCTGTGGAAGCCGCAGGACGGCGAGGACTGCTCGGACGACGGCTACGCGGGCGGCGGCGACAAGCTGGTCGCGGTGCGCCGGTGCGGTCAGTACGACGACCCGCAGATCCAGGTGCAGACGCTGAACCCGAAGACCGGCAAGATCAAGTCCAGCTACAAGGTCTCGCCCGGTCTGGACTACGTCCACGTCCTGTCCACCGACCCGCTGATCGTCGGCCTCGACGCGGGCGACTCGACGGGTGCCGCGGTCTCCGACTTCCTGACGATCGACGACAGCGGCAAGGTGGGCAAGGTCGTCAGCAAGATCTCCACGGAGGGCGGCAAGTACGTCGCCGAGTGTGAGTCGACCAATGTCGAGGGCTGCAAGTTGGCCGTCGTCAGCAAGTCGGCGGACGCTCTGTTCATGGGGTCCGAGGAGCGCTCCAGCTCGACCTCGGGCACGGTGAACGAGGTCGTCGCCTTCAGCCTGAAGACCGGCAAGGCGATCGGCAAGACCGACGGCGTCGAGGGTGCGGGGCTGACCCCGCTGGGCCTGGACAAGGACGGCTACGTCGTCGCCTACCAGGAGTCCAACTATGACGCGGGTGGCGCGGTCTGGCGGATCGACCCCAAGTCGTACAAGAAGGACAAGCTGCTGCAGAACCAGGTCGGCGATCGCGAGATGGAGTCCAACTTCAGCGCGAAGTACAACGAGGTCGTCTACGCGAACCAGCGGCTCTACATGAGCGACAAGTACGCCACCAAGCCCAGTGGCAGCTACGACCAGGACGACCCGCTCGCCGCGATCTTCGGCGCGGGCGGCTGACAGGCGGCCCCCCTTTTTTTGTGGCTCGGTTCGCCTCCGGGGCGCCTCAGCCCCTGTCGACGGTCGACCGTGCTCGGCCCCTCGTTCCTCGGGGCCTGCGCGCGCTCTCCCTTTCGACAGGGTCGCGCCCCTTCGGCTCACTCGCCCGGAGAGTCAGACCATGGGCCCCGGCGGCCCCCCCCCCGACCGGAACTAATAGGACGGGGCCGCCCCCGACCACCCCCCCCCCACCAGATAGGTATACCAAACCTCATAAAACAAAACAACCAA
>NZ_JBSFMM010000113.1:0-37504 GCF_053599555.1 Streptomyces sp. NPDC000941 | reverse complement strand
CCGCCCCGGGCGGGGAGGCGGAAACCGGCCCGCACGGCGTCCCCGGCGCCGGGTCGCACGCGACCGGCGCCACCCGCCCGAACACGACAGCCCACGGCCCCGCCGACGCGGCGGTCGACGGGTCGCGCACCACCCCGAACAGCCGCGCGGGCGCCGCCACCGCACAGGCGGAGGCGGAGCGCGCCGCCGCGGGCGGCGGGCCGGGCGTGGTCGGTGCAGCTCGTGCCGGGGCCGCGCGGAGGGCGGTCATGCGGGAGGTCGGGGAGGTGGCGGAGCGGGACGCTTGGGAGGCGGTGCGGGGGGCCCGGCATCCTGATCGGCCGACCGTGATGGACTACATCGGCCATATCGTCGACGACTTCCACGAGTTGCACGGCGACCGCCTCGCCGAGGACTGCCCCGCCGTGGTCGGCGGTCCGGGGCGGATCGGCGGGCTGCCGGTGATGGTGATCGGGCAGCACAAGGGCGGGGCGAGCCTGGCGGAGCGGCAGGCGCACCGGTTCGGGATGCCCGCGCCCAGTGGCTACCGCAAGTCCGCGCGGCTGATGCGGATGGCGGCGAAGCTCGGGCTGCCGGTGGTGACCTTGGTGGACACGCCGGGGGCCAACCCTGGCCCGGACGCGGAGCGCGGCGGTCAGGCGCTGGCGATCGCGCAGAATCTGCGGCTGATGGCGCGGCTGCCGGTGCCCGTGGTGGCCGCGGTGGTCGGCGAGGGAGGCAGCGGTGGCGCGCTCGCGCTGGCGCTCGCCGACCGGGTGCTGATCAGCGCGGGCGGTATCTACTCGGTCATCAGCCCGGAGGGCTGCGCCGCCATCTTGTGGAAGAACCCCGAGGCGGCCCAGGCCGCCGCCGCGGCTCTGCGGCTGGACCCGAGGGAGTTGTTGCGGCTCGGGGTGGTCGACGGGGTCGTACCGGAGCCGCCGGACGGCGCCCACCGCGATCCCGCGAAGGCCGCGGCCCTGCTCGGCGACGCGCTCGTCGAGGCGCTGGGCGAGCTGGTGCCGTGGGAGGCGGACCGACTGCCGGCGGAGCGGGCGGAGCGGTTCCGCCGCTTCGGTCTTGACACGGCGGTCCCCGCCGGGTCGGCCGGCACACAGCTGGACACGGGGGTCCCCGCCGGGTCGGCCGGCGCACAGCCACACACCAAAAGAGGTGCATCGTGACAGCGGACAGCCACATCACGGACCATCGCGAGAACGGGCACCGGCCGGGCGCGGTCGTGCTGCCCCCGCATGCCACGCTGGATTCCCTGTGCCGCAGTGTGACGGAGCTGGCGAAGGCCGCGGACAAGCACCCGCGCCGGATCACGCTGCGGCACGGGCAGACATCAGTTGAGATGGAGTGGCCCGATCCGGCCGAACACGAGCACGAGCCCAAGCGCGAGCACGAGCACGAACACGCACCGCCGTCCGGCCCCGCAGCCGCTCCCCCGCAGCATCCGCAGGCGCAGGCGCATCCCCAGCCGCATGCACAGGTGGCCGTGGCGGACGGGATGCGGCCGCAGGCCGGGGGCCGGCAGGCCGGGGCCGGGCTGCGGTACATCTGCGCGTCGACGGTCGGCACCTTCTACCACGCGCCCGAGCCGGGTGCCCCGCCGTTCATCGGGGTCGGGGACATGGTCAAGCCGGGGCAGCCGGTCGGTGTGCTGGAAGTCATGAAGATGATGAGCACCATCGAATCGGACGCCGCCGGCCGGGTGGTGGAGATCCTGGTGCCCAACGCACAGCCCGTGGAGTATCAGCAGCCCCTGATCGCGGTGGAGCCCGGGCCCGCCGCCGGGCCGGTGTGATCCGCGTGTTCTCCACCGTCCTCGTCGCCAACCGCGGCGAGATCGCGCTGCGTGTTCTGCGCGCCTGCCGGGAGCTCGGCATGCGCACCGTCGCGGTGTACTCCACCGCCGACCGCGACTCGGCCGTGGTCCGGCTCGCGGACGAGGCCGTGCACATCGGTCCGCCGCAGTCGAAGGCCAGCTATCTCAGCGTCCCGGCGGTCATCGAGGCGGCGCACCGCACCGGGGCGCAGGCCATCCACCCCGGGTACGGATTCCTGTCCGAGGACCCGGACTTCGCGGAGGTGTGCGAGGACTCCGGGATCACCTTCATCGGCCCGCCGGCCTCGGTGATGCAGCGGCTCGGTGACAAGGCCGCGGCCCGCGCGCTGATGGCGGAGGCGGGGCTGCCGGTGCTGCCGGGCAGTACGGGCGCGGTGGCCACGCCGGCCGAAGCCAAGGACATCGCCGGGCGGATCGGCTATCCGCTGATCCTCAAGGCGGTGGCGGGCGGCGGTGGCCGCGGTATGGCGGTGGTCCGTGAGCCGGACGCCCTGGTGCCCGCGTTCAACGAGACACGGGCCCACGCCCGCGCGGTGTTCGGCGATGAGCGGCTGTACATGGAGCGGTTCGTGGAGCATGCCCGCCATGTGGAGGTGCAGGTGCTCGCGGACCGGCATGGCAAGGTGGTCCACCTCGGCGAGCGCGACTGCTCCGTACAGCGGCGCCACCAGAAGATGGTGGAGGAGGCCCCCGCGCCGAATCTGCCCCAGGAGCGGCGCACCGCGATGTGCGCGGCGGCGGTGCGGGGCGCGGCGGCGGTGGGCTATGTGGGGGCGGGCACCTTCGAGTTCGTGCTCACCCCCGACCACGAGTTCTATCTGATGGAGATCAACTGCCGGCTCCAGGTCGAGCACCCGGTCACCGAGATGGTGACCGGGATCGACATCGTCCGGGAGCAGATCCTCATCGCGGCCGGACAGCCCCTGACGTTCGGTCAGAGCGATGTCGTACGGCGGGGCGTGGCGATCGAGTGCCGGGTCAACGCCGAGGACCCGGACCGCGGCTTCGCGCCCACGCCCGGCTCGCTGACGGAGTTCGTACCGCCCGGGGGGCCTTTCGTACGGGTGGACACGCACGCCTTCCCGGGCTGGCGGGTGGGCCCGGACTACGACTCGCTGCTGGCGAAGACCGTCGCCTGGGCGCCGGACCGGGAGCAGGCGCTGGCCCGTATGGACCGGGCGCTGGGCGAGTTCCGGGTCGGTGGCGGGGGCGTACGGACCACGCTGGGGTTTCTGCGGCGGGTGCTGGCGCGTCCGGAGTTCCGGTCGGCGACGCACACCACGGGGCTGATCGAAACGATGGGCCGAAAAGATGATTCATCGTCAGCCCATTCGCGCGGCGAACGAGTGAAGACCACCGCGATCTCCACTCGGAGGGCTTACAACCGGCCCGAAAGCGGGCCGCGCCAAGTGGCAGCGGGGCCCCGCGTCGCTGACGGTTGATGAGACACCTACGCGATCCCTATATCTGGCAAATGTCAGTAATCGTGCAGGTGCCGGAAGGAATGACTCATGCGATCAACTCGCGCACTCATCGCCGGGACCGCGCTTGTCGCATCCCTGACTCTGGGCGCACCTGCCGCCGCCTTCGCCGCTGACGTCTCCGACCCGGGCGGCCACGGCGGCTACTCCAGCGGTCAGGAGTCGGAGGACTACGGCTCCGGCGGCTCCTGGAAGGAGAAGGAGAGCAAGGGCAAGGAGGAGTCCGACTTCGGCAAGGAGAAGGAAGAAGAGTCGGGCCTCGGCAAGGGCAAGGAAGAAGAGTCCGGCTACGGCAAGGAGAAGGAAGAAGAGTCGGGCTACGGCAAGGGCAAGGAAGAAGAGTCCGGCTACGGCAACGACGACTACAGCAAGGGCAGCTACGGCAGCGGCTACGGCAAGGAAAAGGAAGAAGAAGGCAAGGGCAAGGAAGAGCACGGCTGGGGCGGCAGCAGCTCGTACGGCAAGGAGCGCGAGCACGAGAAGCCGCACGGTGGTGTCCACACCGGTGGCGGCGGCATGGCCACCACCGGTGGCGGCATGGCGGCCGGCTCGGTCCTGCTCCTCGGTGGCCTCGGCGCCGGTGCCTACGCCCTGCGTCGTCGCAAGCCCACTGGAACCGCGATCTGAGCTGACCGCTTTTCGTAGCCCCGCTGCCGTGGCCGACACCGCTTGTGGCGGTTGGCCACGGCAGCGCCACGCTCTTTGCCGGTGGGCTCTCCACCGGCCAGAAAGGCAGAATCCATGGGCAAACAGGGCGGTGCCGACGGCAACACCCGCGTCATCCGCTGGGCCGCCGCATCGGCCCTCATCGGCGTCTTCCTGATCTACAACTCGGTCGACGCGGCCTCCACGCAGCCCTCGCAGAAGAAGCCCGCGATCTCCGGACCGACACTCATCCCCCGCCCCCAGACGGCCGCCCCTCAGGAGGTCAGGCTCGGGCCCGCGCTGCCGCGCTCGCCCGCCAGGCATCTGGACATCCCCTCCAT
This sequence comes from Streptomyces sp. NPDC000941, assembly GCF_053599555.1. Classification (NCBI taxonomy): domain Bacteria; kingdom Bacillati; phylum Actinomycetota; class Actinomycetes; order Kitasatosporales; family Streptomycetaceae; genus Streptomyces; species Streptomyces sp. NPDC000941. The sequence goes on along the minus strand of NZ_JBSFMM010000113.1, from coordinate 33,206 downwards.
CGGGGTGAGCGCACCGTTCACCGAGCTGACGCTGGACCGGTCGGGGGTGCTGATCCCGCCGCCCGCCGACAACAACAACCTGGCCGGCTGGTTCAACGGTGGCCCCTCACCGGGCGAGCGGGGCAACGCCATTGTGGCGGGGCATGTGGACACCAAGACGGGCCCGGCGGTGTTCTATCCGCTCAGCGCGCTCAAGACCGGGAGCCGGGTCACCATCACCCGCGCCGACGGGATCGTCGCGACGTTCGTCGTCGACTCGGTGGAGACGTTCAACAAGGCGAACTTCCCCGACGAGCGGGTGTACGGGCAGACCCCCGACGCGCAGCTGCGCCTGATCACCTGCGGCGGTTCGTACGACCGCGCCGTCCGCGACTACACCGCCAATGTCGTCGTGTTCGCCCACCTCGACTCCTTCCAGTGGGCCTGAGCCCGCCCTGGAGAAGGGTGCCCGCGTGAACATCGTCACGCGGGCACCCGATGGTGCGCGATCACGCAGCTACGCGGCTGTCGAACGCGTGCAGATACGGGTTGACGGGGCTGATGCCGGTGACGCTCAGCCCGGCCTCCGTCATACGTGTCACCAGGCTGTCCGAAGAATGTTTCCGGCCCCCCACGTTGAGGAGCAGAAACAGGTCCATGGCGGTGGTGAACCGCATCGAGGGGCTGTTGTCGAGAAGGTTCTCGATCACCAGCACCCGGGCGCCCGGCCGGGCCGCCGCCACCACGTTGGCCAGGGTCCTGCGGGTGGACTCGTCGTCCCACTCCAGGATGTTCTTGATGATGTACAGGTCGGCCTGTACCGGGACCTCGCGGCGGCAGTCCCCCGGCACCAGCCGGGCGCGTGCGGCCAGCGGCCCGCCGTCGCGCAGCCGCGGGTCCGCGTTCGCCACCACCTGCGGCAGGTCGAGCAGCGTGCCGCGCAGCTTCGGGTGCTTCTCCAGCAGGGACGCCACGACATGCCCCTGGCCGCCACCGATGTCCGCCACCTCCTTGGCCCCGTCGAGGTCGAGGAAGTCGGCGAGCTCCACGGCGGACTGTCTGCTCGAGGTGGTCATCGCCTTGTCGAACACGCGGGCCGAAGCCGGCGCGTCCTCGTGCAGATAGGTGAAGAAGTCCTTGCCGTGGATGTCGTTGAAGGCGATGGTGTCGGAGCGTACGGCCGTATCGAGCCGCGGCCAGGTCTCCCAGGTCCACGGCTCGGTGCACCACAGACAGATGTACTTGAGGCTGTCGGGGGCGTCCTCGCGCAGCAGCCGGGACATCTCGGTGTGCGCGATCCGGCCGTCCCCGGTCTCGGCGAACACCCCGCAGCAGGCCAGGGAGCGCAGCAGCCGGCCAAGCCGCTCGGGCTCGGCGCCCACCGCGGTCGCCAGTTCCGCGACGGTGGCGGGCCGCTCACCCAGGGCGTCGGCGACGCCCAGGGAGGCCGCCGCCCGGACGGCCGCCGCCCGGGCCGCGCCGAAGACGAGCTCCCGCAGCTGCGGGGCGGCCTTCGACGGGACACCATCGGCGGCGGCGGTGTTGATATGAGCGCTGGTGCCGGTGGCGGTGTTCGTGGCGGCGGGGTCGGCCCCCGCGGTGCCCGCAGCGGTCCTTATCGACGTCATGACGCCCCCTTCTCACACTTGCCGACGGGCTCGGAGACCGTGCAGGTGTTGCCCTCGAAGGTGTTGCCGGGGCCGGCGTCACGGTCGGCGAGGTCGGCGGGCAGGTTGTTGGCCAGCACGTTGTCCTTGATGGTGTTACGGGCGTTCTTGGTGCCCACGACACTGGGGAAGAGCACGATCCCGCCGGACATCGGCGAGGCGCCCATGTTGTCCCGCACCGCGTTGCCCGTCACCCGCGTGTCCTCCACACCGGTGAGGAGGATGCCGGTGCCCTGGATGAAGTCGAGGCGGGGGTTGGGCGGGCAGTACTTGTTGTTCTCGTAGACCTTGTTGTTGATGACCGACAGGTCCCCGGCGCGCGGCGTCCCCTCGTCGCCGACGACGAACACGCCGCCGCAGTTGCCGGTGAGGGTGTTGCCCTGGACGGTCAGGACCCGCAGCCGCCGGATGCCGACCCCGACCCGGTTCCCGGTCAGCCGGTTGTCGCGGACGACCGCGCCCTTGGTGTCGATGGCCGCGCCCTCCTCGTCGACGGTGTTGGCGAGGAAGATGCCCGACTGGCCGTTGTCCTTGGAGGTGTTGGTGCGGAAGGTGCCGCGGGTGGACTTCTCCTGGCCGATGCCCTGCTGACCGTTCTGCGCGGCGGTCACCTGGCGTACGTCCATCCGGTCGGTGTGCTTCCCCCAAATGCCGTTCTTGGCGAAGCCGGTGACCTTCAGCGAGCGGATCCGCACATCGGTGAGGGGCTGCTCGGCCGTACCGGTGACGCAGATACCGGTCTCGGCCTTGCCGCAGTCGTTGGCGGACGCCTTCTCGGGCGGCGTGATGACGGTCTTCTTGCCCTCCCCGCTCAGGGTCAGGTTCGAGGTGGTGATCAGCACGTTCTCCCGGTAGGTACCGGCCTTGACGAGGATGGTGTCGCCGGGCTTGGCGGCCTTCACCGCGGCCTGGATCGACTCACCGGGTTTGACGACGTGCTGGGTCTTGGCGTGGGCGGTGGGCAGCGGACCGAGTTCGATGACAAGGGCGGCCGTAAGGACCGCCAGGTAGCGAAGCTGTCGAGTGCGCATGAACAGGAAGCTAGGTGGGGTGCGCACCACCTGCCACTTATGACCACTGATGCACTAATTGCCCTGCGTTCAGTCGTCGCGGTCGAGCACACGCGAGCCCCCGACCGGCAGGTCCCACAGCGCCTCGCGCGGCAGCCCCGCCGCCCCCCACGCCGCGCGGACCCGCAGCAGCGGTTGGAGCGGGGGCTCGGCGGAGAGCAGAAAGGTGGACCAGTGCATGGGCATCATCACCCGCGCGCCCAGATCCCCGAAGGCCCGTACGGCCTCCTCCGGATCGGTGTGCACCGGACGGAGCATCCAGCGCGGGTCGTACGCGCCGATGGGCAGCAGCGCCAGGTCGATGCCCGGGTAGCGGCGGCCGATCTCCCCGAACCAGTGTCCGTAGCCGGTGTCGCCCGCGAAGTAGGTCCGGCTGCCGTCCCGGGCCGTGATGACCCAGCCGCCCCACAGGGAGCGGCAGGTGTCGGTCAGGGTGCGCTTGCTCCAGTGGTGCGCGGGTACGAAGTCGAACCGCACCGGCCCGTCCGGGCCCGGCAGTTCGGCCGCCTCCCACCAGTCGAGTTCGGTGACGTCGGTGAAGCGGCGCGCCCGGCACCAGGCGGCGAGCCCGGCGGGTACGAACAGGGGGGTGTCGCGCGGCAGCCGTCTGAGCGTGGGCGCGTCGAGGTGGTCGTAGTGGTTGTGGCTGATGACCACCGCGTCGATGGGCGGCAGATCCTCCCAGCGCACCCCGACCGGGGTGACCCGGGCCGGGGTGCCGAGGATCCGGCGGGACCAGACGGGGTCGGTGAGCACGGTCAGCCCGCCGGTCCGCAGCACACAACTGGCGTGTCCCGCCCAGGTGACCGCGGTGTCGCCGGGCCCGACGGCCGGCGCCGGGCCCGGTTCGAAGGGGAGTTCGGGGATCTGCAGCAGCGCCTCGAGCGGCGGGCGCAGCCGCCCCTCCCGGGCCAGCCGGGCGATCGCCCGGACACCGGGCAGTGGGGAGGTGAGCCGGTGGGCGAACGACCGCGGCCAGGTGCGCGGCTCACCGCGGGGGCGCGGGGCGGCGGGGCCGCCGTCGGGCGGTCGGCCGGGCTGCGACTCCGCCGGTCTGCGGCCTGGAGGCGCGCCCTGCGGCAGCACGAGATCACTCCGCCGGTCTCCCCCGGCTACCGCCGGGAGGTGCCCCCTCCCACCGGTCGCCGCAGGAGGATGACCGGGCGGAGGAGCGTACGACGAGGGATCGCCCTCGTACGCGGCACCGCGGTCGATATGCCTCCCCCCGCTGCCGCCGGGAGATGCCCCCTGCCGCGACGAGGCGGACGTGGCGGGCGACTCCGGCGGCGCGGCGAGCCGCCGCAGCCGGCGTCGCGGGCCGGAGAAGATCTCCCGGATGGGGCCCAGCCGCGGGGTTGCCCACGGGGGTGTCCATGACGGTGTCCACGGGGCGGGGCGCGCCCGCCCGGCGGGGCGTCGCCCGGCCGGTTGGGCCTGGTCGGCCTGGTCGGTCATGACAGTGGGCTCCCTTCGGTGCCGGTGCCGGTGCCGGTACCGGTCGGCCTCGGTCCGGCCTGGGTCAGCTCGCGGAAGGCCGTGTCGAAGGCGGTCAGCGCCTCGGCCACATGCGGCACCCGCAGCGGGTCCGCGGCGGCGAGGGCGGCCAGCCGCGCCTGGTTCCCGGTGCCGAGCAGCGGCAGCGTCGACAGCCGCACCCGCAGGGTGTGCGGGGCGTCGCCGAAGCGGTGGCCGCCCGGTACGGGGCGGCGAAGCCCCCGGGTCAGCTCGCGCTCCAGCTCCACCGAGTCGGTGATGCCGCGGGCCGCGAGGTCGCCGCGCAACTCGTCGAGGTCGGCGTACAGCTGGCGGCCGGCCTGCGGCGGCCGGCACAGCGCGCCGACCGCGGTCAGCGCGCGGTAGACCGCCGCGGCCACCGCCCCGTGGACGCGGGCCGCTGCCGCGGTGCGCTCGCGGACCGGCTCGGGCTCGTCGAGGGCGTGGGCGGCGGCCGCGGCGACGGGCGACAGCAGCGCGGCGCGCAGCGCGTCCAGGGTGGACAGCACCCGGGCGCGCAGTTCGACACCGCGCTCGGTGGCGGGGAACCGGGCGACCGCGGCGGGCCAGCCGGGCGGGGTGAAGGCGCCCGCCAGATCGGTCAGCACCACCACGTCCTCGGGGCACATCTCGGCGGGGCTGAGCAGCACCGTGCCATGGGGGTGGTGCACGGTGTCCCGCCAGGTCTCGTCGCTGACGATCAGCATCCCCTCGGCCACGGCCGCCTCGCACACCTCGTGCAGCAGCTCGGGCGGGGCGGTGGTGCCGGTCGGGTCGTCGGCGACGGACAGCAGCAGCACCCGCGGCTCACCGCCCTCCGCGCGCACCCGGCGTACGGTCTCCAGCAGCGCGAACGGGTCGGGGACGCCACCGCACTCGGCGGGCACCGGCGCATGGTAGGCGGGGCGGCCGGCGAGCCGGGCCAGCGGTGCGTACCAGGAGGCGCAGGGCCTGGTCAGCAGGACGTCACCGCCCGCCGCGGCGAGCAGGGAGAGCAGCAGCGGCTGCCCGCCGGGGGCGGCGGCGACATGCTCCGGGTCGGTCCACAGGCCGCGCCGCTCCCAGTAGCCGCACGCGGCGGCGCGCAGCGCCGGGCCGCCACCGACCGGTTCCGGGGCGGTACGGCCGGCCGCCCCGGCGAAGCGCGCGGTCAGCTCCGGGAGGACCGGCAGACCGCCGTCCTCCGGGTCCGCCGGGGTCGGGGCGGTCAGCTCCCGCTGCATTCGAAACACACCTCCGGATCGACAGAATCGCCTATCCATGCATCTGTCCCGACTTGTCCACCTTCGCAGATCGGCGGATGCGGCGGCGGAGCCGACACGTGGCCGGTGCCGTTTGCCCGGTGCGGCGGCGGGCACCCGGCCCGCATGACAGGGATGCCTCAGCAACACGACGTGGTGGACCTGCTCACCGCGGACCACCGCGGGGTACAGGAACTCTTCGAGGGGTACCGGGCGAGCGCCGACCCCGGGGAGCGGCGGCTGCTGATGGAACAGATCACCGTCGAGATCGTGCGGCACTCGGTCGCCGAGGAGCAGTATCTGTACCCGACGGTCCGCAAGGCGCTGCCCAACGGGGACGAGGTCGCCGAGCGGGAGATGGAGGAGCTGTCCGAGGCCGAGCGGATCCTGGGCGACCTGGAGCGGCTGGACACCGCGGACCGGCGGTTCGACGCGCTGGTCCGCGAGCTGTACGACGTGGTGTCCATGCACATCCGCGGCGAGGAGGACGTGATCTTCCCCGAGCTGCGCGAGCGGTTGACCCCCGAGGAGCGGATGGCCCTCGGGCTGCGGGTCGGCGAGGCCAAGTCCGCCAACCCGGGCCCGCCGGGCGAGGAGACCGGCGACGGGGTCAGCAAGGAGCGTCCGCTGGCCGAGCGGGTGCGGGAGTGGCTTTCCGGCTCCGGACCGGCTGGTTCCGGACCGGCTGGTTCCGGACCGGCCCCGCAAACCTGATCAGATCCGCCTCGATACCGCGCCCCCGGGTCCGTACGACGGTCTCGGCGAACTCCGCCAGCTTGCGGTTCGTCCGCTGGGAGGCGCGCCGCAGCAGGTCGAAGGCTGCGTCCGCGTCGCAGCCCAGCACATGCATCACCATGCCGCACGCCTGGTCGACCACCGGGCGCGAGCGCAGCGCGGCGCCCAGCTGGTCGAGCTCGGTCAGCGCGGCGCGGTAGCGCCGGTCGCGCACCAGGCTCTCGGTGGCGAGGTCGCCGAGCAGCCGGGTGGCTCCCCGGGCCGCCTCCTCCAGCGGGCCGGGCCGCAGCCCGTAGACGGAGACCGTGACGGTCAGGCCCTCCCATACGAAGGGCAGGGTGGTGCTGGAACGGACCCCCGCGTCCAGGGCCCTGGCCCGGTAGCCCGGCCACCTGCGGTCGCGCAGCAGATCGTCCGCGCCCGCCGGGCGGCCGGTGGCCCGGGCGGCCGGGATGGGGCCCTCGCCGGAGGCCAGCTGCACCGAGACCAGCGCGGACAGATCGGGATGGGTGGCCGCGCTCGGCTCCTCCGGGACGGCCCCGCCGGGGTCCGGGCCGAGGAGGGCGGTGGCGGTGGCTCCGCAGCTGGCGGGGGTGCACGACGCGGCCCGGTCCGCCAGCTCGGCGAGGCCGCGATCCATCGAGGGCGCGTCGGTCCGGCAGGACCGGTTGCGAGTGGGGGTGGGGGCACGCTCCGGCATGGTCGGGTTCAGTCCTTTCACGGTGCTTCACGGCGCTTGGTCCGGTGCTCCGTCTGCTCATCCCGCCTCTTCGGCTGCCCACTGCGCCATAAGGGAAACGGCCGAGCGGGGGATGCCCCTCGTTCGAGCGGGCTACGGTGAGCGCATGTCCGGGGTACAGGAGTACGGCGCCGAACTGGCGGACTTCCGCAGCCGCGTCGCCGAACTGCAGACCGCGCGGGCCCTGCCCGCGCAGGAACGGCTCGCCGTACTGGACGCCGCCCTCATCGAGCTCCAGCATGCGGCGGAGGTGCTGTGGCCACGGTACGAGCGGCTGGCCGCGGACGACCTGGCCCGGGGCGGGGGCCGCGCCGACCCTCGCGAACAGCAGCTGCTGCGCGCCCTGTTCCAGCGGCTTCCGGTAGCCGTCGTCATGCTGGACCGCGACTGTGTGGTGCGGCGGATGAACGCCCTGGCCGCGCAGCTGTTCCGGACCCGCCCCGGCGACGCCGCCGGGCGCCCGCTGACCGACTCGCTGCGGCCCGGCGGGCGGGCGGTGCTGCGCTCCCAGGTCGCCGCCGTCGCGCGCGGCGAGGGCGGGCGGGGCCTGGTGGTACGGCTGCCGGGGCCCGGGAGCGACGGGACGACGCTGTGGGTGACGCTCGCGGCGCTGCATCCGCCGGGCGAGCCGTACCCCGCCGTGCTGGCCGCCTTCCAGCCCACGGCCGAGGGCGCGGAGGACGCGGAAGATGCGGAGGACGCGGAGGACGCGGTGGCCACCCCGGCCGCTCCGGCCGTACCCGCCCCGGGCGGCGACCCCGTACTCGCCGAGCGCCGCGACCCCGTCCCCGCGCAGGCCGACGCGGACGACCGGCTGTCGACGGCCCGGCCGGATCTGGACGAGGTGACCCGCCACGCCCGGCTGCTCGACGTGCTCGACGACATGGCCACCGCGCTGCTCGCCCCGCCCGCGCCCGCGCCCGCACCCGCCGACGGCGGGCCCGAGGCCGTGCTCGGGCGGGCGGCCGCCGTGCTGCACGGCCGCTTCGCGGACTGGGTGATCGTGGACGTCCTCACGGATGACGTGTCCGCGGACCCGGCGCGGCCCGGGATCGCCCGCCGGCTGGTGACGCTGGGCCCGCCGGAGGCCGTCGCGGGTGGCCGCGTGGTCCCGGTGGCCGAGCAGGACCCGGCCGGCTGCCCGCTGGTGGCCGAGGCGCTGCGCGACGGGGTCACCGCGCTGCGAGTGCGGCCCCATGAGGCGGACGCCTTCGGCCACGACGCCTCGGGCGCGCCCGTCCTGGTCCGCGAGGAGGTCACCTCGCTGCTGTGCGTACCGCTGCGCGCCTCGCCCGCGGAGCCGGTCAGGGGCGCGCTCACGCTCTTCCGTACGGGTGGGCGCGGGGCGTTCGAGATGGCGGAGGCGGGCGTGGCGGACCGGGTCTCCCGCCATATCGCCCTCGCGCTGAACCGAACCCTGCCCCAGTAGAACCGCCGTAGATCCGCCGTGGATCCCCCATGGACCCGCGGTGTTTCCTTCCTCGCACCCCGGTTACCCGTCGCCCCGTGACAGCAGGACCGTGAGTGGCACCTGTGGCACTTGTGGCACCAGCGCCTGACGGGCACGAGCGTTCGAGGAGGGCCCATGACCGAGTACGGCTATTCCCTGGCCGCCGAGGAACACGGCCCCGCCGAGCTCGTCGAGCAGGCGCGGATGGCGGAACAGGCGGGCTTCTCCCATCTGTGGATCTCCGACCACTACCACCCCTGGACCAGGGCCCAGGGCCATGCCTCGTTCGTCTGGTCGGTGATCGGCGCGCTCGCCCAGGCGACCTCGCTGCCCGTGCAGACCGCGGTGACCTGCCCCACCATGCGTATCCATCCGGCGATCGTCGCCCAGGCCGCCGCCACCAGCGCGGTGCTGCTCGAGGGCCGCTTCCGGCTGGGGGTGGGCTCCGGGGAGGCGCTGAACGAGCATGTGCTGGGCGATCACTGGCCGCAGCCGGCCGTCCGGCTGGAGATGCTGGAGGAGGCCGTGGCGGTGATCCGCCAGCTGTTCGAGGGGCACCAGGTCAGCCACCACGGCAAGCACTACACGGTGGAGAGCGCGCGCCTGTACACGGTGCCCGAGGAGCCGGTGCCCATCGATATCGCGGCGTTCGGCTCGGCCGCCGCCGCGCTGGCCGGCCGGGTCGGCGACGGCTTCATCACGATGGTCCCGGACGCGGAGCTGGTCGCGCGGTTCCGGCGCGGCAGCGGCGCGGCCGGCAACGCCAAGCCGGTCAGCGGCGGTCTGCAGGTGTGCTTCGGCCCGGACGCCGACGACGCGCTGCGCACCGTCCACCGGCTGTGGCCGGTCCTGGGGCTGCCGGGCGCGCTGCTGACCCAGCTGGCCACCCCGTCCCAGTTCGAGCAGGCGTGTGAACTCGTCGCCCCCGAGCGGCTGGCCGAGCGGGTGACCTGCGGCGACGACCCGGACGCGCATGTGGCGGCGCTCAGCGCGTACGCCGACGCCGGCTTCGACACCGTCTACGTCCACCAGATCGGCCCCGAGCAGCGCGGCTTCTTCGACTTCTACCGCACGAAGGTGCTGCCGCAACTGACCGGCTGAGCTGCAGGAGTGACCACTATGACCGAGAAAGTCGCCGACTATGTGCTCGCCCGGCTGCGCGAGTGGGGTGTCCGGCATGTCTTCGGCTACCCGGGCGACGGGATCAACGGCCTGCTCGCCGCGTGGGGGCGGGCCGACAACGAGCCACGGTTCGTACAGGCGCGGCATGAGGAGATGGCCGCGTTGGAGGCCGTCGGGTACGCCAAGTTCAGCGGGCGGCTCGGGGTCTGCGCCGCGACATCGGGCCCCGGCGCGATCCACCTGCTGAACGGCCTGTACGACGCGAAGCTCGACCATGCGCCGGTGGTGGCGCTGGTCGGCCAGACGTACCGCAGCGCGATGGGCGGCTCGTACCAACAGGAGGTGGACCTGCACAATCTCTTCAAGGACGTCGCGTCCGACTTCCTGGAGACGGTGACGGTCCCCGAGCAGCTGCCGAACGTGCTGGACCGGGCGATCCGCACCGCGTACGCCCGCCGCTCCCCCACCGCCGTGATCATCCCGGCGGACGTCCAGGAGCTGGACTACTCCCCGCCCACCCACGCCTTCAAGATGGTGCCCTCCAGCCTCGACCGCAGCGGCTGGTCGGCGGTGCCCTCCGCGAGCGCGGTGGAGCGGGCCGCGGATGTGCTGGGCGCCGGTCAGCGGGTGGCGATCCTGGTCGGCCAGGGCGCCGCGGGGGCGCGGGCGGAGGTCGAGGCGATCGCCGAGCTGCTGGGCGCGGGGGTGGCCAAGGCGCTGCTCGGCCTCGATGTGCTCAGCGACGAACTGCCGTATGTCACCGGCCCCATCGGGCTGCTGGGCACCCGCCCCTCGTACGAGCTGATGCGGGACTGCGACACGCTGCTGACGATCGGCTCCAGCTTCCCGTACACCCAGTTCCTGCCGGAGTTCGGTCAGGTCCGGGCCGTGCAGATCGATCTCGATCCGCACATGATCGGCATGCGCTACCCGTACGAGGTCAACCTGGTCGGCGACGCCCGCGAGACCCTGCTGCGGCTGATGCCACTGCTGCGGTCCCGGGAGGACCGCGCATGGCAGGACGAGATCGTCGCGGGGGTGCGGCGGTGGCGTGAGGTGATGCGGCGGCGCGCCGAGCTGACCGCCCATCCCATCAACCCCGAGTACGTCGCCCACTGCCTGGACCCGCTGCTGCCCGGCGACGCCATCCTCACCTGCGACTCGGGCTCGGTGGCCAACTGGTACGCCCGCCACCTGCGGATGCGCGGCCAGATGCGCGGCTCGCTGTCCGGCACGCTGGCCACCATGGGCTCCGGGGTCCCGTACGCGATCGGCGCGAAGTTCGCGAGGCCCGACCGTCCTGTGGTGGCCCTGGTCGGGGACGGCGCGATGCAGATGAACGGCATGGCCGAGCTGATCACGGCGGCCAAGTACCGGCATGCGTGGGACGACCCCCGGCTGGTGATCGCGGTGTGGAACAACCACGATCTGAACCAGGTGGCCTGGGAGATGCGGGCGATGGACGGAGCGCCGCAGTTCCTGCCCTCGCAACAGATCCCGGATGTGCGGTACGCGCGGTTCGCCGAGTCGCTGGGGCTGACCGGCATCCGGGTGGAGAAGCCCGAGTACGTGGAGCAGGCGTGGCACGACGCGCTGAACGCCGACGGCCCGGCGGTGGTCGAGTTCCTGACCGACCCCGATGTGCCACCGATTCCGCCGCATGCGACCTGGGAGCAGTTGGAGGCCACTGACGAGTCGACCGCCAAGGGCGACACGGACCGGACGGGCATGGTGCGCCACGGGCTGAAGGGACTGACGAGAAGACGGCCGAGAAGGCGGACATGAAGACATGAGGACATGAAGGTCGACCGGCTGGACGTCACGGCGTACACGGTGCCGACCGACGCCCCCGAGGCGGACGGCACCCTCGCCTGGAACGAGACGACCGTCGTGGTGGTGGAGGCCCGCGGCGCGCAGACGACCGGGCTCGGCTGGACCTACGCCCCCGCGGACGCCGGGTCGGTGGTGCACGACCTGCTGCGCGGCGAGGTGCTGGGGCGCTCCGCGCTGGATGTGGCGGGGGCGAACGAGGCGATGAGCCGCGCGGTGCGCGACGCCGGCCGCCCGGGCCTGGTGGCCTGCGCGATCTCCGCGGTGGACCTGGCGCTGTGGGACCTCAAGGCGCGGCTGCTGGGTGTGCCGCTGGTCCGTCTGATCGGGGCGGTGCGCGAGACGGTGCCGGTCTACGGCTCGGGCGGCTTCACCACGTACCACGACACACATCTCGCCACCCAGCTGACCGGCTGGGTGCGCGGACACGGCATCGACCGCGTCAAGATCAAGATCGGCGAGGACCGGGGCCGTGCCGTCGAGCGCGACCTGGCCCGGGTGCGCCACGCCCGGGAGACCGTCGGCCCGCACACCGAGCTGTACGTGGACGCGGGCGGCGCGTACACCCGTAAGGAGGCGGTGCGGGTGGGCCATGCGCTGGCCGAGCAGGGCGTGGGCTGGTTCGAGGAGCCGGTGTCCTCCGACGACCTGGAGGGGCTGCGGGTCGTCCGCGACGCGGTGGTGTGCGATGTGGCGGCCGGTGCGTACGGCTACGACCTGCCGTACTTCGCCCGGATGGCGCCGGTCGTCGACTGTCTGCAGGCGGACGCCACGCGCTGTGGCGGCCTCACCGTGTGGCTGCGCGCCGCGGCCGTCGCCGAGGCCCACGGCCTGGAGCTGTCCGCACACCGTGCGCCACACGCACACGCCCATGCGGCCGCGTGCGTGCCCAATCTGCGCCACATCGAGTGGTTTCACGACCATGTGCGCATCGAGGCCGCGTACTTCACGGGCGCGCTCGACCCCACAGGTGGCACGGTGCGGCCGGGGGCGAACGGCGAGCCGGGACACGGCATGACCTTCCAGCACGAGGCCGCCACCCCGTATCGCGTGCTCTGACGCCCCTCCCGGCCGGTGGTGTTTCCGGTTTCGGCCCCATCCGGCTGGCTACCCGCTCTGCGAGGCATTCCGTGACGTGTGTGCGCAGGTGCGCGCGTGTGTGCCGGGCTCGGCAAGAAGGGCAAGAAGGGAGCGTCCCGATGACCGATCGCAAGGAACGGCAGCGCGAGATGTACCGCGCCGCCGACCCCGCCGAGGGGCCGCTGACCACGGACCAGGGGGTGGCGGTCGACCACACCGACGACTCGCTCACCGTGGGTGAGCGCGGCCCGACGCTGATGGAGGACTTCCACTTCCGCGAAAAGCTTATGCACTTCGACCATGAGCGGATCCCGGAGCGGGTGGTGCACGCACGGGGCGCGGGCGCGTACGGATACTTCGAGCCGTACGAGTCCTGTGCGGAGTTCACCCGGGCCGCCTTCCTCCAGGACCCGTCCGTGCAGACTCCGGTGTTCGTGCGGTTCTCGACGGTGCAGGGGCCGCGTGGCTCGTCGGACACGGTGCGCGATGTGCGCGGCTTCGCCACGAAGTTCTACACCTCCGAGGGCAACTACGACCTGGTCGGCAACAACATGCCGGTGTTCTTCATCCAGGACGGCATCAAGTTCCCGGACTTCGTGCACGCGCTCAAGCCCGAGCCGCAGAACGAGATCCCCACCGGCGCGTCCGCCCACGACACGCTGTGGGACTTCGTATCGCTTCAGCCCGAGACCCTGCACATGATGATGTGGCTGATGTCCGACCGTGCCATTCCGCGCAGCTTCCGCATGATGCAGGGGTTTGGGGTGCACACCTTCCGGTTCGTGGACGCGCGGGGCCGGGGGACCTTTGTGAAGTTCCACTGGAAGCCCAAGCTCGGGGTGCACTCGCTGGTCTGGGACGAGGCGCAGGAGTGCCAGGGCCGGGACGCGGACTTCAACCGGCGCGATCTGTGGCAGGCGATCGAGGCGGGCGAGTACCCGGAGTACGAGCTGGGGGTGCAACTGGTCCCGGAGGAGGACGAGTTCACCTTCGACTTCGATCTGCTCGACGCCACGAAGATCATCCCGGAGGAGCAGGTGCCGGTCCGGCCCATCGGCCATATGGTGCTGAACCGCAACCCGGAGAATTTCTTCGCGGAGACCGAGCAGGTGGCCTTCCACACCGGCAATGTCGTGCCCGGTATCGACTTCACCAACGACCCGCTGCTGCAGGCCCGTAACTTCTCGTATCTGGACACCCAGCTGATCCGGCTGGGCGGGCCCAACTTCGCACAGCTCCCGGTCAACCAGCCGGTGGCCCCGGTCCGCACCAACCAGCGCGACGGCTACCACCAGACGGCGATCCACAGCGGGACCAGCTACTCCCCGAACTCGCTGGGCGGCGGCTGCCCGGCCATCGCCGGCCCGGACGGGTACGCGTTCTCGCACTACGCCGAGCGGGTCGACGGCGCCAAGATCCGCAAGCGCAGCGAGAGCTTCAAGGACTTCTACAGCCAGGCCGCGCTGTTCTGGAACAGCATGAGCGACTGGGAGCGGCGGCACATCGTCGACGCGTTCCGCTTCGAGCTGGGCAAGGTCGGCGCGGTGGAGGTGCGCGAGCGTACGGTCGGCGAGCTGGCGCATATCGACCAGACCCTGGCGACGGCCGTGGCCGAGGGCATCGGGGTGGCGCCGCCCGCCCCGGTGAACACCGAGCACAAGCCCGTCGCCTCCCCCGCGCTCAGCTTCGAGAATCTGCGCGGCGACGGCTCCATCCGCACCCGCCAGATCGCGGTGCTGGTCACCGACGGGGTGGACACCGAACAGCTCACCCAGGCCCAGGAGGCGCTGAGCGCGCAGGGCGCCGTCGTCGAGGCCCTGGCCGACCACGACGGAAAGGTGCGCGGCGCGGACGGAAACGGGTATGCGGTGGACCGGGCGCTGCCGACGGTCGCCTCGGTGCTCTACGACGCGGTGCTGCTGCCCGGCGGGCCGACCGGCACCCCGGAGCTGAGGTCGGACGAAACGGCGATGCGGTTCGTACGGGACGCCTACCGGCACGGCAAGGCGATCGGGGCGCTGGGCTCTGGCGTGGGCATCCTGTCCGCGCTGGAGCCGGAGGGGCTGCATATCGCCTCGGGCCATGGGCATGTGTGCGCGGACCGGGGCGTGGTCACGGACGCCACGACGGGGACGGCGAGCGAGGAGTTCACCCGGGCCTTCACCGAGGCCATCGCCGCCCACCGGCACTGGGACCGCCCCCGGCTGCCGACCTGCTGACGGAGTTGGTGACGGAGTTGGTGACGGAGTACGGAACGGGCACCGCACCCAAGGAGGCGCGGTGCCCGTTCTCCCGCGTGTGTTTTCAGGCCTCGCGGCCGAGGAGCGCGAGCAGCCTGGTCTGGGCGTCGGCGCCCGACGGGGGCTCGACGGCCGCGGCGAACATCCCGCTCTTCTCCAGGTCCGCCGCATACGGTGCCACCGCCCGCACCGAGAAGTCGACCAGCGGCTTCGGGATCCGCTCGTCCGCCCCGATGGCCCGGGCCAGGTCCCACGCATGGACCGCGGCGTCGATCGTGATCTCCGCGCAGTACTCCGCGGCGGGGCTCTCGCCGTAGGAGAGCTCGACCGTCCGCTCCAGGGCCCCCGGGGCGGTGAACGCCTCGCGGGCCGCGGTGGCCGCCTTGTCCCAGGCGGCGACGGGGTCATCGCCCAGCAGATCGCCCTCGAAGCTGTCGCCCTGCTCGGCGATCGTCCGGCCCTCCCGTACCAGCGGCGGCACCCACATCTGCTCGACCGCCAGATGGTTGACCAGATCGCGTACGGTCCACTCGCTGCACGGCGTCGGTTCGTCCCACTGGTCCGGCCGGATGGCATGCACCCGCTCGGTGAAGAGGTCCAGCGCCTCACCGTGCCTGGCGAGCAGCGGATTGCCGCGGCCGGACCGCTCAGCCATATTCATCGGCTTATCGGTCATATGCGACAGGTACCCCTGCCCCACGGGGCCTAACACGGCAACATGCAGACGGACACGGCATCGGGCGCGGGCCCCTGAACTCCCGCACCCGATGCCGCTCCTCACTCCCAAATGGCCGCTCGGCCGACCACTGAGTCCCCTCCCCCGGGCGCGGTCAAACGTCGTGTCGTTCGCCGCGCGGAGGGTACGCGGTGAGGACGCGGGGAGGACCGGAAGCGAAGCGAGGACGATGCCATGCAACGAGGCAGCAACCGAATGAGCGCCCACAAGGACGACGAGTTGAAGCACGAGCTTCAGGAGCTGATGCGCTCGGGCCGCCCCACCCGCGTCGACGAGTGGCACGACCCCGAGCCCGGCGCCGACGACGATCCCGCGGTCGCCACGGGACCGGTGCCACCCATCGGTGGCATCGGCGAGTCCGAGGCACTGCGGTTCGAACTGGCCCGCCACGTGGGGCGCACCCCGTTCCCGGCCAAACGCGGGGCCCTGCTGCACGCCCTGCACGCGGCGCACGCCCCGGACCGGCTGACCGAGCTGGTGGCACAGCTGCCCGAGGACCGCACCTACCGCACGGTGCAGGAGGTCGTCTCCGGTCTTGGCCTGCGCACCAGGACATAGCGCCCGGGACACACCACATCCCCTTCGACCGAATAATGAGACGCCACTCTCGCAATACGAGATGGCGGCGTACGGTGGCGACAGTCCATCAGGTCGCCTCGAAGGGGAGCCGAGCCATGCCCGACGACGCCAGCCCAGCCACCGCCACCGCCGTCTACACGCACGGACACCACGAGTCGGTGCTGCGCTCACACACCTGGCGCACCGCCGCCAACTCCGCCGCGTATCTGACCGGCCTGCTCAAGCCCCATATGCGGATCCTGGACATCGGCTGCGGCCCCGGCACCATCACCGCCGACCTGGCCGAGCTGGTCCCCCAGGGCGAGGTCATCGGGGTGGACACCGCACCCGACGTCCTGGAGCAGGCCCGGTCGGTGGCCGCGGAGCGCGGAGTGTCCAATGCCCACTTCGCGGTCGGTGACGTCCACAAGCTGGACTACCCCGACGATTCGTTCTGCGTCGTCCACGCCCATCAGGTGCTGCAGCACCTCGGCGACCCGGTGGCCGCGCTGCGCGAGATGCGCCGGGTGTGCAAACCGGGCGGCATCGTGGCGGTGCGCGACTCCGACTACTCCGCCATGACGTGGTATCCGGCCGTCCCCGGCCTGGACGACTGGATGGCCCTGTACCAGCGGGTCGCCCGCGCCAACGGCGGCGAACCGGACGCCGGCCGCAGGCTGCTGTCCTGGGCCCGCCGGGCGGGCTTCACCGACATCACCGCGACCGCCGGGACATGGTGTTACGCCACGGCCGAGGAGCGGGCGTGGTGGAGCGGCCTGTGGGCCGACCGCACCGTCGCCTCGTCGTACGCCCAGCGGGCGGTGGAGGCCGGCCACGCCACGCAGGACGGGCTGCGGCGGATCGCGGACGCGTGGCGGGAGTGGGGCGCGGCGGAGGACGGCTGGTTCACCGTCCTGCACGGTGAACTCATCTGCCGCGTCTGACGTACCACGCCCCTACCATGCGCGGCGCGCGGGCTCACGCCACGTATGACGCCCGGCACCTCGTCAACTAGGCTCGCGCGCATGGACATTCTCGGGACCTCGCTACGGGTGTGCGTCGATGATCTGGACGCGGCGATCGCCGTGTACGAACGGCTGACCGGCGCCGAGGCGCTGCGCTTCCAGCGCGGGGGTGTCGCGGTGGCGGCCGTCGGCTGCTTCTTCCTGATGAGCGGTCCCGAGGCGGAGCTGTCCATCCTCCGCAAGGTCACGGCGACGCTCGCGGTGACGGACGTGGACGAGGCGGTGGCCGATCTGAAGGCGGTGGGCGCGGAGATCATCGCCGGTCCGCTGCCCACCCCCATCGGCCGCAACCTGGTGGCCCGTCACCCCGACGGCTCGGTCTTCGAGTACGTCGACCGGAACCCCGGCCAAGCCGCCTGACGGCCGCCGTTACGCGGGCCGCATCCGGAACTCGTACCGCTCCGGGAGCGGGTGCTCGGCGCGCGCCCGCTCCCGTACGTCGTCGGTCAGCGGCTCCCCGCCGCCCGCGACGATCCGCTCCGCGATCGCGTACCAGGTGTCGCTGAGGGTCTCGTCGCCCTCGCGCAGATCCGCCACCTCGAAGCCCTCGTCGAAGATCGCCCGCGCGGCCACGGCATCGCCCTGGGCCAGCAGCACCTGGGCCAGGAGCAGCCGGAAGCGGCCACGCTCACGGACGGCTGGACGCAGCCCGTCCAGCACCGTACGCGCCTCCTCGGCACGCCCCACCGCGAGCAACGCGGCCACCGCCTCACGCGCGAGCGCGGCCTCGGCGGCCTCCGTCGCGGTTGCCTCCGCCGCGCCGGTATCGGCCGCAGCGGGACCCGCTGCGGCCGGCTCCGCGAGCGCCGCCGTGGTAGCGGTGGCGGCGCCCCCGTCCCCGCTCTCCCCTGCCGCCACGCTGCGCGGGCGGCCACCGGCCGCTGGCGCGGCGCTGTCCGGCGACGTCCCCGCGCCCGGTACGTCCGGGGCCCCCGCGAGCGCCGGAGCCTGCACACGCTCGCCCGATCCGGCCACCGCGGCCGGGCCCGCGGCCGGGCCCGGGGCCGGGCCCGGGGCCGGCCGACCGCCGTTGGTCCGGCCCGAGAGTGAGGCCGAGGCCGAGGCCGGGTTCCAGCCCTGGGCCGTGCCCATGTCCCGGCCCGAGGCCAAGTCCCGGCCTCTGTCCCGGTCCCGGGCCCGACCCCAGCCTCCCGCCAGGATCAAGTCCATCGCCCGCAGCAGCCGATCCGCGGCACGCGCCGAGTGGCCGGCAGCGGTGTCGGCGACGGCCAGGCAGCGCAGCGCCCACGGCGTCTCCGTACAGCGCAGCGACCGCTCCCAGCTGCGGGTGGCCTGGGCGCGGTCACCCGCGTGCCACTGGGCGACGCCCAGGTGGTATTCGGCGGCGGCCGTCGAGGGTGCCGACTCCAGGAGGTCGCGCCAGGCCGGGGCGGTCAGGGAGCAGCCGGGGTCGGCCGCGGGTTCGCCCGCCGCCCAGGCCGGAAACGCGCCGGTGCGCAGCAGGCGGCGCCACGGTTCCTGGGGCTCGCCGAGGGTGTCCGGGTGGAAGGGGGTGCCGGGCAGCCGGTAGCCGGCGCGCTCCACCTCGAGCGCGCCCCAGCCGGAGCCGGTGGCCAGCCGCTCGCCGGGTTCGGCGTCGGCGTACGGGCGCCAGGCGGCGTAGGCCGCCGCCACGGCGGCGCGCGGCGCGGCGGACTCGAGCCGGGTCTCGACCTCCCGCCGGGCCGCCGCCCAATCCGCTCCGTGGATCGCCGCCGGGTCGGCGGCCAGCGGTCCGTACGCCTCCAGCCAGGCGAACTCCTCCCCCGCCTCCAGCCGGACGTGCTCCAGCTGGGTGCGGGCGAGCCCGGCCTGGATCTCGGCGTAGCCCGGGGTGCCGGGCTCGGTCAGCCACCGCTGCCAGCGCCGGCCGCCGGGCCCCGCGCCCCACAGGAAGAGCTTGCGGCCGCGCAGTTGGTCGGTGGAGGTCTGGACGAGGCCGTGGCCTTCCTGGTCGAGCGAGGCGATCCAGGGGCGCGCGTCCGCGGGCAGGTCGTAGAAGTAGTCGGCGGGGTAGTCGCCGTGCAGCGGGTACGTGCGGTCGGTGCCGTCCCATTCGGGGACGGGGACGTGGCGCAGGGTGCGGCTGTAGCCGAAGTGCCAGGCGCCGTCGGCGGGGGCGAGGACGCGGGTGCCCGCCGCCTCCGGGACGGCGATGTTGGACCACCAGTAGACGGGCGCGGGCTGGTGGTGCGGGTTGCGGATCCGTACCCCCACGTAGAGGAAGTCGGAGTCCTCGGGCAGCCACAGGTCGACCTGGAAGGGCAGGTCGCGCAGCCGCTCCCACTCCCACAGCCGCACCATCTCGCCGCCGTCGGGCGCGGGGACGCGGGCGGCGTGCAGCGGGGCGCAGGCCAGGGTGGTGTGGCCGGTGGCGCCGATGTTCCACTCGATGCCCCCGGAGTACCAGGCGCCGCTGAGGCCGAAGTCGGCGGGCTGCAGCACCGGGTTGCGGTAGAGGAGCTCACGGCCGGTCGGCTTGTGGTGGAGGGAGTGCACCCGGCCGCCGAGGCCGGGCAGCACGGTGGCCCGCAGCCGGTCGTTCTCGAGGACGAGGGCGTCGAGCCCGGCGGGCGCCCGCCCGCGCCCGTAGCCGTCGCGCAGCCGCACCGGCAGCACCGAGCTCAGCGGCTCGTACGCGGCCTGGCGGGCCATATCGGCGGGCAGTGTGGCGCGTGTGGGCTCGTCGATGTGGTGCACCTCGCGCGGGAGCCGCAGCGCGGGCAGGGGGTTCTCGGGCCCGAGCGGGGCGGTGGGAAGGGTCAGGGTGGTACGTCGCAGACTCGTGGCCACAGGCTGCCTCACTCCGACTGCCTCGGGCCGCCTCCGGCTGCGGCGACCCTCAGGTGACCATGGAACAACGGCGCGGCCGACCTGAACAGAGCGTCAGCCCTGCGCCTTGAACATGTCGCTGGTGATGGCGTAGCGCTCATGGTCGCGCCACGCGCCGTTGATGTGGAGGTAGTCGGGCGAGAAGCCCTCCAGCCGGAAGCCGTACCGCTTCACCAGCGCCAGCGACGCCTCGTTGCCGGGCTGGATGTTGACCTCGATGCGGTGCAGTGCGAGCGGCCCGAAGGCGTAGCCCAGTACGAGCCCGAGCCCTTCGGAGACATAGCCGTGCCCGGCGTGGGGCGCGAAGGCCCCGTAGCCGATGGTGCCGCCCTGGAAGGCGCCGCGGACGATGCTGTTGATGTTGATGAAACCGGCGATCGCGCCGGTCTCGGGCAGGCAGACCAGGAATCCCTCGTGGTCGTCCCGCTCCAGCTTCGTCATGAAGGTGTCGAAGGCCTCGTCCGTGGCGGGCGCGGTCAGCCACGGGTGGTGAAGGGCGGCGCTGGTGCGGGCGAGCCGGGTGAACTCCGCGCGGTCGGTCCGCTCGGTGTGGCGGATGGCCACGCGGGGTCCCACGGCTACGTACGGCGTGTCGGGCATCCGCACATCTAAGCCCTTCACGCCGCCGCCCGTCCAGAAAACCCTAGGCAGCCTGCTCCAGCAGGGCGTACGCCGCGGCGTACCCGGGCCCTCCGGCAGAGTCGGAGTCGGCGGCGGCAGAGGCGAGGTGGTCGGTGGGGAGGTCGGTCAGCGTCCAGGGGCCGACCGGCACCGACCGCTCGCCCGTGCCGACGTAGGAGATCGCCGGATCCTGGGAGAGCCCCGTGCCGATGCCCTTGAGATACGCCTCCTTACGCGTCCAGCAGCGCGCGAAGGCGGCGGGGCGGTCGACGGCGGCGAGGGCGGCCAGCTCGGCGCGCTCGGTGGGGTGCAGGCTCTGGGCGACCTGGTCCACGACGGAGACGGGCTGCACCTTCTCCACATCGGCGCCGATCGGCGAGCCCGCGAAGGCGAACAGCACCAGGTCGCCGGCGTGCGACAGGTTGAAGTGCAGGGGCATGCCGACCACGGCGGGGCGGCCGTGCGGCCCGCCGCAGCCGGGGCAGTCCTCCCGGGTGAACGGCACCGCCGCGGGCTCCATGTCCAGGTAGGCGCCGAGCAGTTCCCGCAGGCCCACATGCGCGGCCGTGTACCGCTGCTGGTCCTCCGTCCGTACGAACTTCGCGGCGCGCTCCCGCTCCTCGGCGTCGAGGATCTTGCCGGGCGCGCCCTGGTCCATGGCGGTGATGTACCGGGAGACGCTGAGCAGCCAGGTCTCGGGCGCGCCGGGCGGCCACGCTCCGGCCACGGCGGCGGGCAGCGGATCGCGGCCGACGACGCGCGACGCCCTTGGGGATGTCAACTCGCTCCTCCAGGTGGGTGACAGGGGCAGTGCCGCGGCTCACGCTACGCGGTTCAGTCAGTCAGCTCCAGGGCCGGAATGCCGGGCGGGGTCAGACCGAATGACCGTGCGTACAGGCCGAGTTCGGCCTCCACGGCGCGGATCATGGTGTCCGCCCGGCGGAAGCCGTGGCCCTCGCCCTCGAAGGCGAGATACGCGTGCGGGACGCCGCGCCCGGCGACCGCCTCCAGGAAGCGCTCGCACTGCACGGGCGGGCACACCGGGTCGTCCAGCCCCTGCAGCAGCAGGAAGGGCGCGGAGACCTTGTCGGCGTGGTGGGCCGGCGAGCGGTCGCGGTAGCGGTCGGGGACCTCGGCGAGCGGCCCGATCAGTGTCTCCATGTATTGCGACTCGAAGTCGTGGGTCCCGTCGTCGGTCCAGTCCGTGAGGTCGAGGACCGGGTATTTGACCGTGCCGCACGCGTACAGCTTGGTGGTGGCGAGCGAGGCCGCCGCGGTCCAGCCGCCCGCGCTGCCGCCGCGGATGGCGAGCCGGGCCCGGTCGGCGCTGCCCTCCTCGGCCAGCGCCTCGGCCACGGCCGCGCAGTCCTCGACGTCCACCACGCCCCACTGCTCGCACAGCCGGTCCCGGTAGGCGCGGCCGTAGCCCGTCGAGCCGCCGTAGTTGACCTCGGCGACGCCGATGCCGCGCGAGGTGAAGTACGCGATCTCCAGGTCGAGTACGAGCGGGGTGCGGTCGGTCGGGCCACCGTGCACCCACACCACATACGGCGGCGCCTCGCCGTCGGGCGCGGTGTGGTCGGGGTTGTGCGGGGGATGGATATGCGCGTGGACTTCCCGGCCGTCCGGCCCGGCGAAGGTGCGCTCCACCGGCCGCGGGTAGTAGGCCGGGTCGACGGGGTCGGTGTGCGCCGCGCCGATGACCCGGGCGTGGCCGGTGCGGGTGTCCAGCTCCACCACCTCGTACGAGCTGTGCGGGCTCGCGGCGACGCCGACGACCCGGCTGTCGGCCACGGCGAGCGTCCCCTCCCACTCGGTCCAGCGGCCCGGCGCGTCGGACAGCTCGCCGGTGCGCGGATCGAGGATGCCGAGCCGGGCGGCGCCCCGGCCGTGCACGACGGCGATCAGCCCGCCGGCCAGCGGCGCGAACCAGCGCCGGCCGAGCCTCCACAGCGGCCCGCCGAACTCCTCCTGGCGGGGGCAGAGCGCGACCGGCTGTGCCGCCCCGGCGCCGGGTTCGGGGGCCGCGCCGGGCTCGGGGCGTGCGCCCGTGTCGGCGTATGCCTCGCGCGGGTCGAGCCGGTGCAGATTCCACCAGCCCGTACGGTCGGTGGCCACGAGCAGCGTGCCGTCGGCGGCCCATTCGGCCTGGGCGACCGACTCGCCCGGCCCGCCGAGCACCGCGCGGGCCCCCGCGAACGTGCCGTCCTCCGTGACCCCGGCCACCATCACGACCGTGCCGTCCCACGGCATCCGCGGATGGTCCCAGGCGATCCAGGCCACCTGCCGCCCGTCCGGGGAGAGCTGGGGCCCGGTGACAAAGCGGTGCCGGCCGTCGGAGAGCTCGCGCACCGCCGTACGGTCATCAGCCGCCGAGCCGTCCAGCGGCACCGCGGCGATCACCCGGCGTACGTCGGTCGGCCCCTCGCCGGTGAACTCCTCCAGTACGCCCCACACTTCGCCACGGTCGGCGTGCAGCCGCAGATCCGCCCAGCGCAGCCCGCCGCCGACGGCCGACACCGGGGTCAGCGGGCGCGGCGGGGCGCCGGTCGGGTCGTCCGGCTCGTACACGTACAGCCGCTGGTCCGCGAAGTGTGCGAAGACGACGAGCGGGCCGCCCGCCGGGCGGGGCACGGCGGCCCACGGCAGCCCGCCGTACTCGATGACCCTGCTGCGCACGTTCCACGGCGCGGGCAGCGCGCTGACCTCCGCGCCGCCGGGCCGGCGCCGCATCAGCGTGCTGCGGCCGCCCTCGCCGGGGCGCGGCGCCGTCCACCACACCTCGTCGCCGACCGTGCCCACGTACTCCGGGCGGCCGCCGTGCGACGCGGCGAGCGCGGCGTCGATCGGGGACCGCCAGGCCCCGTACGGGGTCGTGGCCGCCGTGCTGTCACCTATCACGTCACCCATTACGTCACCTAACTTGTCGTTCATGCCGTCGGCCACCCTCAGGCACTCCGCAGGAAGTGGTCGAGCACCCGGACGCCGAAGTACAGCGCGTCGACCGGCACCCGCTCGTCCACGGCGTGGTAGAGCGCCTGGTAGTCGAAGCCCTCCGGCAGCCGCAGCGGCGAGAAGCCGTATCCGACGATGCCGAGCCGGGAGAACTGCTTGGCGTCCGTGCCGCCGGACATGCAGTACGGCACGGCGTGTCCGCCCGGGTCGAAGTGTTCGACCGCGGCCCGCATGGCCGCGAAGACCGGGCTGTCGGGCGGCGCCTGAAGGGCCGGCGACCGGTGGTGGAACTCCCAGTCGACGTCCGGCCCGGTCAGCCGGTCCAACGTGGTGTGGAACTCCTCCTCGCCGCCCGGCACGATCCGGCCGTCCACATACGCCGTGGCGCTTCCGGGGATGACGTTGACCTTGTAACCGGCTTCCATGACCGTCGGGTTGGCGCTGTTGCGGACCGTCGGCTCGATGAGGGCCGCGGCGGGCCCCAGCTCGGCCAGCAGCGCGTCGACGTCGAAGTCTGCCTCGAAGTCGGCCTCGAAGTCGGCGGCGGCCACCTCGGCCTTGACCCCGCGCAGCGCCGCGATCTCGGTCAGCGCGGCCTTGACGGTCGGCGTCAGCCGCACCGGCCAGCGGTGTTCGCCGATCCGCGCCACGGCGGCGGCCAGCCGGCTGACCGCGTTGTCGCGGTTGACCTTCGAGCCGTGTCCGGCCGTGCCCCGGGCGGTGAGCTTCAGCCAGGCCGTACCGCGCTCCCCCGCCGCGATGGGGTACAGCCGTATCCCGTTCCCCGCGTGGAAGGTGAAGGCGCCCGATTCGCTGATGCCCTCCGTACAGCCCTCGAACAGCTCGGCGTGCTCAGCGGCGAGAAAGCCGGAACCCGCCTCCGCGCTGTCCTCCTCGTCCGCGGTGAAGGCCAGCACGATGTCGCGGCGCGGCCGCACCCCTGCACGGGCCCAGGCGCGGACGGCGGCGAGCACCATCGCGTCCATGTTCTTCATGTCGATGGCGCCCCGGCCCCACACCACGCCGTCGCGCACGTCCCCCGAGAAGGGGTGCACGCTCCAGTCGGCGGGCTCGGCGGGCACCACGTCCAGATGGCCGTGGACCAGCAGCGCGGGGGCTGACGGGTCGGTGCCCGCGATCCGCGCGACGACGTTCGTACGCCCCGGGTCGCGCTCCAGCAAGGTGGTGTCGATGTCCACCTCGCCCAGCCGCTCCGCGACGTATTCGGCGGCGGGGCGCTCGGCGCAGTCGCCGCCGCCGCGGTTGGTGGTGTCGATACGGATCAGCTCGGAGGTGAACCGCACCACCTCCTCCAGCGCCCGCGCGTCTATCACCCCGGCCGGCTCCGGCTCACCCATACTGCTCCTCCACCGCGGCCGATACGAGCGTGGTGACCGCCTTGAAGCAGCGGATGCCCTCGTACATGGTCGGCGAGGTGTACGCCACCCGCCGCACCCCGCTGCGCTCCACCCCCGGTACGACGGTGGCCGCGCCCACCAGGTGTTCCGCGTCGAATTCCAGCTCCACGGTGAAGGGCCCTGCCTGCACCGGCTCATGACGCACCGCTAGCGGCGCCGCCTCCCGGGCCGCCGCGCGGATGTCCGCCGCCGTACGGGCCGGGGTGCGGCACACCGCCGCGTACCGCGACACGTAGTCCTTCACCGCGACCGACCGCGCCCCGGGCGCGTACCCCTTGGCGTCCTCACACGTCCGGTCGTCCCCGGTGACCAGCACCACGGGCACCCCGTACTCGGCGACGACCAGCGAGTTGAGCCGCCCCTCGCTCGCGGGCACGCCGTCCACCCACACGCCGGTGATGGAGTTGGCGAGGTAGGTGTGCGCGAGGACGCCCTCGGTCCCGGCGCCGGTGTGATAGCCGACGAACGCGATCCCGTCCACGTCGCCGTGCTGCACGCCCTCGACCATGCTCAGGCTCTTGTGCTTGCCCGTGAGCATGACTGCCCGCTCGTCCAGCTCCTCCAGCAGCAGATTGCGCATGGTCCAGTGCGCCTCGTTGATCAGCACCTCGTCGGCGCCCCCGTCGAAGAAACCGGTCACCGCCGCGCTCACATCGGAGGTGAACAGACGGCGGCAGCGCTCCCACTGCGGTGTGCCGGGCAGCACGTCCGCGGGCCAGGTCACGCCCGTGGCGCCTTCCATATCGGCGCTGATGAGGATTTTCAAGACGGTCCCCGCTCCTCCCAGATCGCGTGTCCACTTGACTATGCCTCAAGGTGGGCCGTGGGCGGTGCGCCTTGGCGCAGTGTTGGCGTGTGGGCGGACCGGCGGGCGGGCAAGGCGTGCAAGGCGTGCAAGGCCACTTTCCGCGCACGCCAGGGTGATCGCCGTCCCGGACCAGGGTGTGGGCCCCGCAATTTTCACCAGTTGACGTAAGCCTTACCTTCTTTGGAAACGTGGTAATATTCAAGGGGGGTTAAGCTCATTTTGAAAACCATTCCGTATTTGCTACGGATATCGGCAACGGTCTTTGTCTCCGGCTCGCGAGAGCATCGTGTCACCGGCGGATCAGGTTTCGCACACACGGGCTGTTCATCGATCAGCATCCGATGCTGTTCGGTGCGGACCATGTCCCACTCCAACGTCTGTGAGCCGTCGGAGAGCTGCATGGGCTCCGTCGTGTGCGACCCATCCGGGTTGAGCCGGTGTCCCCGGTAGTAGGCGACCAGCTTGCTGCGGTAGTCGTCATGGCCGAAGTCGACACCGTAGCCCGGGGTCGTAGCAGCCGCCTGCCGGTCACCTGCGGAAAGAACCCCGTCCAAGACGTCACCGACCCGGCGCCGGTCGGCACCGTAATAACCGGTGACAGCCACAATGCAGCGGATCTTGTACGTGTCGTCATCTGATGGCCACATCCCTCCCGCTGCTCCCTTGCAGTAGTCCTTCACAACGACCAGGGCGAGGGTGAGGGGCGTCTCCTTGTCATATGTCCGAACGATGCCCACAAGCTGCTTCTCAGCCTCCTGCCTTGCCTGCACAGCCTTCGGACTGCCCGCAAACTTCCGCGTTTCGTCAAGGCTGACAGCGCGGTCTCCGGCAGAACACGAGGCGACCCCGAACAATCCGGCAGCCCATACGACAGCCCCGATCCTCCGGACTGTGCGAGATGCACGAGACAGCGTCATGCCGGCTCTTCCTATCCCCGACTTGACCCAGGCATCGTGCTGAGATGCCGTGACTTCGTGCTCTTGACGATGGCCACCCGGGGGTTCTCCGGGAGCGGACTCCCAGGATCCCGGGCGGTGAGTTCAGTGGGCCATGAAGCCCCGGGATAAACGCCGACCACGTCGGTCTTCATGTGAACCGTCGCATCGAACCCGTGATCCCCGGTCACGCGGACGGCGACCTCGTAGAACGCACGTTGATCTCCATGGTTGGTGATCTTTACCGGCACCATCAGAGCAGATCCGCTGCGAACCGGCTTGAAGACCGTCACGTCCCCCTTGGTCGTCGCGGGGTGCGCGAAGTCCTCGCTCTCCTTGAGCTTCCCCGGCGTCACGGGAACACCGCTGGGAGCCTCCGCGGCCCGCTTTCGGCCTGCCTCCTCTTGCGCTTTCTGCATGTCCGTCTGACGAGTGGGAGAGCTACCCGCCGCTGATGCGGACAGTTCAGGAGTGACTGATGAAGAGGGTGATTCCACGGCATTCGACACCCTCGAGGGCCGTGCCGTGGCAGCGCTCGAGCCATCCCCATCCGCACCGCAGGCAGTGGTGAGGAAGCCCAAGGCGGCAATCGAAGCCGCCGCTACAGCGGCGCGTAAATCAGGCCTCCGGGCACTGCTCATTCGTGTTCCCCTCCCATGAAGTGATGCAGGATCAGGGCTACGCGAAAGTGCCCGACCGAACCCCCCGGTTCATGCGCACCGCAGCCCCCTGCAGGCGGGCCCGAGCCTACGTATCGAATGAGATTCCGAAAAGAGAGGCACCAACGACCACCCCAGCAGCGCACCTTTCTTGTTACCTAAAGTAACGACACCCGACCCGTCGGGCCGCACCATATGAAGTCACCCCAGCCCATCGCCACCCAAGCAACTACCAGGGGTGACATTGTGGCTTTCATCACAAGCGGCGCCATCTGTGTGCAAGTACCACCTTCCGCACGATGCACCGTTAATCAGTCTGTTTCAATGAAATTTGGGGCCCTCCCATGGGGGGAGCAGTCAACTGCACCCCAGACACACCCGGAGCATTCCTGCCAACTATGCTTCCCGTGTCCCCTTGTCATGACCATCCAGACCGGAGTTCCACCATGCCCGCCATCCGGTTGTCCGCAACAACGTCGATCCTCACAGCCGTAGCCGCCGGCGCGCTGCTCGCAGGCTGCTCGGCCTCGGTCAGCGCCGAGAAGTCCACGCCGAAGCTGTCCGCGGACAAGCTGGCCACCACAGTCGCCGAAAGACTCGCCGCGACGACAGGCCGGCCGAAGCCGAACATCACCTGCCCCAAGGAGCTCGAGGGCAAGGTCGACACCACCACCCGGTGCAAGCTCACCGCGGACGACGGCAGCACCTTGGGCGTCACGGTCACGGTGACCGGCATCGACGGCGACAACATCAAGTTCGACGTCAAGGCCGACAACACACCCACCCCGGCCCCGCGCTGACCACCGCGCCACGGCTTGGAACTCCTAAGGTCCCCCTACCCCAGGCCTAAGGCACCCCCTGGGCGGCAAGATGCGCAAGCCTCCCCATGTGGCGCCCCCACCTTGGACACGACGCTGGAAGCACAGCAAGAGACCAGCTCGTCCAAGGAGACCGTCATGCTGCACCACGAGTTCCAAGCCGCCCGCCAGGCCGCCGTCCTGGCCCGCGCCGCGCAGCGCCGCCTGGTCCGCGAGGCCGAGCAGGACGCGAAGGCGGTCCGTACCACCGCCGACAGCACCGTCGACAGCACCTCCGGCGCCGACAGCCGCAAGCACTACTTCCTACGCTCACGACGCGCGTGAAGCGTCCGCCGCTGACCCCGCGCCGTGTGACGGAGCAAGGGCATCGCGTGGCCGGGCACCCGGCGGCCGCCGCCGCCGCCGCCGACGCCCAGGCCGCTGTCCCTCACCTCGTACGACATGCGATGCTCGGCACCGTGCACAGCAGTCACATAAGCCCTGTCTTCGTAGGCCGCAGCGCCGAGCTCACCGCTCTCGACGAAGCCCTGTCCCAGGCGGACGCCGGGGAGCCCCGTGCCCTCTTTGTGGGCGGTGAGGCCGGTGTCGGCAAGACCCGGCTGATGCAGGAGTTCCTTGGCCGGGCCGTCGCGGACGGGGCCGTCGTCGCCCTGGGCGGCTGCGTGGAAACCGGCGCCGACGCCCTGCCCTACCACCCCGTCTCGACCGCCCTGCGCTCCCTGCGCCGCCGGCTCGGCGCGGAGCTTGACGCCGCCATCACCGGCCAGGAAGGCGAGCTCGCCCGGCTGCTGCCCGAGCTCGGCGAGATGGACCGGGGACGCCCCGACACCGAGGGCCGCGCCCGGCTCTTCGAGCTCACCGTCCGCCTCCTCGAGCGCCTTGCCGCGGACCGGACCCTCGTGCTGGCCCTTGAGGACCTGCACTGGGCCGACCGTTCCACCCGCGAGCTGCTCAGCTATCTGCTGCGCGCCCTCACCCACAGCCGCCTGCTCATCGTCGCCACCTACCGCGCCGACGACCTGCACCGCCGCCACCCGCTGCGTCCCGCCCTCGCCGAGTACGAGCGGCTGCGCACCGTCACCCGCCTCGAACTGCCCCGCTTCGAACGCACCGAGGTCCGCCGCCAGCTCACCGCCATCCGCGGCGAGGTCCCGCCCGAGCAGGTGCTGGACCGGGTCTTCGAACGCTCCGAGGGCAACGCCTTCTTCGTCGAGGAGCTGGCCTGCAGCATCCTCGAAGGCTCACCGGGCGGCATCAGCGACTCCCTCCGCGACCTCTTGCTGGTCCGCGTCGAGGCGCTGCCCGACCAGGTGCAGCGCGTGGTGCGGATCGCCGCCGAGGGCGGCTCCGAGGTCGAGTTCCGGCTGCTGGCCACCGTCACGCGCCTCGCCGAGGACGAGCTGATCGAGACCCTGCGTACCGCTGTCGGCGCCGCCGTCCTGCTCCCCTCCGACGAGGGCGAGTCCTTCCGCTTCCGGCACGCCCTGATGCGCGAGGCGGTCGCCGGCGACCTGCTGCCCAGCGAGCGCTCCCGGCTCAGCCGCCGCTACGCCGAGGCGCTGGAGGCCGACCCCACGCTCGTACGGTCCGAGGAGCGGGCCGGGCGGCTGGCCGGCTACTGGTTCGACGCCCGCGACCCCGCCAAGGCGCTGCCCGCCGTGATCGCCGCGGCGGCCGCCGCCCGCGGCCGGCACGCGTTCGCCGAGCAGCACCAGCTGCTGGAGCGGGCGCTGGAGCTGTGGGACGACACCCCCGAGGAGCTGCGCCGCAAGGCGATGCGGCAAGGCGCCGAAGACGGCCTGTACATGGCCATCTCCCCAGACGCACCCGGCGACTTCCTGGACCTGCTCGCCGCGATCACCATCGCCGCGCGCCTCGCGGGAGAGCAGGAGCGAGCGCTCGCCCTCTGCAAGCGAGCGCTGCGCAAGCTGGAGGGTGAGCCTCTGCGAGCGGCCTGGTTCTGGCTCGTGCGCTACGAGCTGGTACGCGACCTCTCCCGTTCCGACGGCTGGGACGAGATCGCCCACGCCCAGAAACTGATGCGGGACCAGCCGCCGTCCTTCGTCCACGCCAAAGCGCTGACGCAGGCAGCGCACTGGTACGCCGTGCACCAGCCGACGACGGCGGTGATGGAGACCGCGCGGCAGGCCGTGGAGCTCTGTCGGGCGACGGGCGCGGAGATCACCGGCCTTACCGCGCAGCTCACCCTGGCCTGGCTCACCATCCACTCGGGCGACGTCGAGACCGGGCTCGAACAGGCCCGCGCCGTATGCGCCCGCGATCTGGAGCCGGGCAACGCCAACGTCCTGCTGCGCGGCCACGGCAACCTGGCCACGGCGCTGCACGGCCTCGGCCGCTACGCCGAGGCCGTCGAGACCGCCGAGCGGGGCAGCGCGCTCGCCGACCGGCACGGGCTGCCGGACACCGCCTCGTACATCGACGGCAACCTCGCCGAATCCCTCATCCAGCTCGGCCGCTGGGCCAACGCCGACGAAGCGCTCCAGCGGGGCCTCGGCCGCCGCGGGGTGAGCGTCCGCATGCGGGCGCTGATCGCCGAGCGGAGGGCCGAACTCGCCCTGGCCCGGGGCGCGTACGACGAGGCCCGGCGCCGGATGGAGGAGTCCGAAAGCGGCACCACCGGCCCCTACCCGGAGCCGCAGCACACCCTGGCCATGGGCCGCATGGCCATCGCGCTGGCGGCCGCCGACGGCCGGATCCTCGACGTCCGCTCCCTGCTCGATGCGGCGGTCGGCGAGGCCATCCCGCCCGGCCATCATCGCTACGGCTGGCCGCTGTTGTACGAGGCCGCGGCGGCGGAGGCGCGGGCCCGTGCACTCGCGGTGGCCGAGCCAGGGCGCAAGGCGGCGGTGGAGCGGATCCGCAAGGCGATGGAAGGCCAGCCCGAATTCGCACCGCTGTGGGCCGCGCAGGCCCTGATGATCCAGGCCGAGCTGCTCACCACCGAGGGCCGGGACGCCACCGTCCGCTGGACGGAGGCGGTCGCCGCCGCCGAACAGCTGGAGGCCCCGCCGCTGTTGGCCACCGCCCGGTTGCGGCTCGCGCATGCCCTGATCACCCAGGGCGGCGACGGGTCCCGCGAAGCGGCCGGTGAGCTGCTGCGGCAGGCCGAGGCGGTAGCGCGCGAGCTGGGCGCGGTGCCACTCGAGACGGAGATCACCACGCTGGCCGGCCGCGCCCGGATCCCGTTGCGGCAGGCCGATGGGAAGACGGCCCCGCCCCCGACGCCGGCGGCGGCGCTGGGCCTGACCAAGCGGGAACGGGACGTGCTGCGGCTGGTCGCCGCCGGACGGAGCAACCGGCAGATCGCGGAGGAGCTGTTCATCTCACCGAAGACGGCGAGCGTGCACGTCTCCAACATCCTGGCCAAGCTGGGCGCTTCAGGCCGAGGGGAGGCCGCGGCCATCGCGCACCGGCTGGGTGCCTTCGAGGAGTAACGCTCCGCGCCCTCTCACAGACGGACCCGAGCCCAGACGGTCTTCCCGACCACCCGCTCCCGTACGCCCCACGCCTCGGCGAACGCAGCCACGATCGCCAGCCCGCGCCCGGACTCGGCCTCCGGCGTCGCCTCGGCGAGGACCGGCAGCGCCTCCCCCGGGTCCGACACCTCGATGCCGATCAGCTTCTCGGCGTCGTAGGCGATACGTACCTCGTAATACCTCCCCGGTACGCGGCCATGCCGCACCGCGTTGGCCGCCAGCTCCGACAACACGAGCAACGCGACCTGCGCGGCGTCCGGCGGCACGCCCCACGCGCAGAGCACGGCCGCGGCCGTCTGGCGAGCGCGATGGACAGAGAGCGGGACGGGTGTAAACCTCTGCTTCCAGCCATGGCGAGGGTTTACGTCGTGACTTTGTGCGTTCATGCCCCCACTGTCAGTGCAGGTGACTAGCGTCACCAGTAACAGAACGTCGACCGCGGCTGGCGACAACTCCTGTCGAACGGGGGTTGATCGGCGTTGAGCCGCGTTGAGGGGGTGGATGGGATGGCAACGCCCAAGAAGAAGGACTCCGCGCCGCCGACCATGAGGTACTTCGCAGCTGTGCTGCGGATTCTGCGCGAGCACGCGGGGCTGACGCAGGACCAGTTGGGCGAGCTGATGCACTACACAGGGTCAGCGGTGAGCGCGGTGGAGACATGCGCGAAGCCGCCGACGGACGACTTCATCGAAGCGGCCGAGAAGGCACTGGACGCGGGCGGGTTGCTTCGGTCCGCTATCGGGTTCTTGCGGTTGGAGCGGTATCCCGAGTACTTCCAGGGTTTCGTACAGCTGGAGCAGGAGGCGCTGAGCGTGTCGTCGTACTGCACGCAGGTGATCGACGGGCTCTTGCAGACCGAGGAGTACGCCCGCGCGCTGCTCCGCAGCAACTACCCGCCGTTCGAAGAGGACGAGCTGGAACAGCTCGTCACGGCCCGAATGGATCGCAAGGCGCTGTTCGACCGCAAGCCGATGGCACTGATTCACACCGTGATCGAGGAAGCGGCACTGCGGCGACAGATCGGCGGCCCGGAGGTCATGGGCCGCCAGTACGAACACCTCCTCACCAGGGCGGCTCGCCCCAGCGTGACGTTCCAGGTCATGCCAGCGAGTTGCGCCGAACACGCGGGACTGCGCGGGCCCATGAAGCTGATCGTGATGCCAGACGAGACTTCCCTGGCTTACATGGAGAGCCACGGAGAGAGCACGCTGCTCTCCAAGCCCGACAAGGTGGGCACACTTGTCCGGCGCTATGCGATGATCCGGGCGCAGGCCCTCAGGCCGGAGGAATCCGTAAGCTTCGTCGAGCAGTTGATGGGTGAGCTATGAACGAACTCGTATGGTTCAAGAGCAGCTACAGCGACTCCGGCGGGGGCGACTGCGTCGAGGTCGCCCTCGACTGGCGCAAGTCGAGCTACAGCGACTCCACCGGCGGCCAGTGCGTTGAGGTCGCCGCCACTCCCGCCACCGTCCACGTCCGGGACTCGAAGGTCGCGGACGGGCCGAACCTCCACATATCCGCCGACGCCTGGGCGGACTTCCTCACCTTCGCCACCCGCTACTGATAGGCGGGGTGGGCTTCGCTTCGCTTCGCCCGCGCCTATGCGCCGTCTCGCGGCATTCGGCTCACGCGAGTGCGGCTTTCGTCTCGGACCCTCCGGGTCCAAAGCGGCAGCGGGAAGGAGAGGGGGCGGCCGG